>MAVP01000007.1 GCA_001751075.1 Desulfobacterales bacterium S7086C20
ACAGATATTTACTTTTAAATCATGACAGGAAGAGATTGTCAACAAGATATTGTAGCTTTGGGACAGAAAAATACAATATGTGGGAAGCTTTTTGATCTTGTTAATCCCTACAAACCATCTCCGGGCCGGATCAAAGTGATCAAATGAATAAATTTTTAAGGGCACTTGTGGCAAACGAGAAAGGCGAATTCTTCGACCTAGATGGTTATGCTGCTGTGGGAATGGCCGGCTCAAAGCTGATTCCCCTTATTGAAAGTGAAACTATCAATATGCCTGCAGGGGGCGAGCATTTGTTTCTGCCAGAGCGAAGGCCTATTGTTTACAATATCGAATTGGGAGATTTTGAGATTCTAACTACAAACCCATATGTTCCAAGTGAGCGGGTCTTCCCTTTAGCTGCTTTTAATACCCCCGGTTATACGATTTGTCTTGTCAGCGCTTACGCCGAGGAACCAGCGGCTGTTCATCTACCACTTTTTTCCTACGGTGCTGTGGGATGGTGGAGGGGCGCTTTTAGGGTTGCAAGTTTTAGGGTGGATTGGGAAAGGCGGCAGGATCTGCGTCTCATGCCCATGGATATGGTAAAAGGGGGCATCAACAGGATCAGAAGTCTTATGCCTGCCAATAGGCTCAGGAGCCATCTTGAGACATGTGCTCTCAGGTACGGTTGTCCGGCAGCCAAGAATTTCTTTCTCAAGCGTTTTGAGGCACCTTTGCCTACTTCGACGCGTTGCAATGCAAGGTGTTGGGGTTGTCTTTCGTTACAGAAGGAAAGCCCTATTTCAAGCACTCAGGAGCGCATTGAATTTACTCCGACACCAGAAGAGATTGCCGAGATTGCTATTCATCACATAAAAAACGTCCGACGTGCCGTGGTGAGTTTTGGCCAAGGATGTGAGGGAGAACCCCTGCTGGCAGCAGAGGTGATTGAGCCTGCTATACGTCTCATTCGTAAAGTGGTTGGGACAGAAGGGACTATCAATATAAACACGAATGCCAGTTTACCCTCTGTCGTCGAAAGACTTTTTCGGGTGGGGCTAGATAGCATCCGGGTTAGCATGAACAGTATGAGGAGAGTCTGTTACGATGCGTATTTTCGGCCAAAGGGTTACGAGTTTGACGATGTCGTAGAGAGTATAGAGGTGGCAAGGCGATACAACAAATTCGTGTCCATAAACTATATAAACCTTCCCGGTTTTACTGACAGCACAGCGGAGGTTGAGGCTCTCCTTGGTTTTCTCGACAACTATCCAGTCAATATGATTCAATGGCGGAATCTAAATTTTGACCCAGTGCGCTATTGGCAAATCATGGGCGATTATAATCAAGAGTCCGGGCTGATCGGCATCCCTCAGGCTTTTGACAGGGTGCAGAGTGCTTTTCCGAATCTGCAATCAGGATATTTCAATCCGCCGAAGGAAAAATTCAGGTCTTAGGAGGCAAGTAAAAATAAGTTGTGCAGATTGCGACGCAATTTTGTTCGTTTCCAAGGCGCATTAAGGTGCGCATAACGAGTTATGTTAGTCTTAATGTAACACAGAAAACGGACAAAAGGGCAAGCAAGATGAATAAGATATTTTTATTTGACGACTTAGACCTGACGGGGAGCTGTTTGGCATGGAATTTGATTGCTGATAGGGCAGCAGTCGTGAGCAGGAATATTATGGTTGGTTGTAAAGAAACAGATTCTCCGTTGAGAGGCAATAAGTGAAAAAGGATAATGAGACAATGAATATCTTCGCCAAAATGATGGTGTTGGTCTTGGTAATAGGCTTCTTTTTGGTTAGTTGTAGTTATCAACAAAAAATTGTTCTTGAGCCTGTTGGCCTGCCTGAATACATCTATAAGCGGCCAATGGAAAACGATTATGTCGGGGCCAATGTGGCGGTATTTAACTTCATGGCTCCTCCCTATGCCGGGACTATGGGAAGAGTTGCCTCCGAATGTCTGTACGAGGCATTGCTAAAAAGCAGCATATTCGAGAGTGTAACGTATGAAGCTGAGGTTTCGGATATGCGGACAAAAAGACTTATGGATATCGCCAACAATAAAGGCTACGAACTCATCATAACGGGTGATCTGCTTTATTACTTTGAAGGAAGTCTTTATTATCCATCCCGCGTTGATGAACGTATTCGTGTAATTGATGTAGATACGAAAAAAACACTTTGGTACGCTAAGGCAATAGATATTGGCCCTTGCGCACCCGATGTCGACTTCCTGGTTGTGGAGGGTTATGGAATGTCTGCTCCCTCGACGAGGGAACTTTTTCAAAGGAATGCGCAGAAGTTTTGCAAGATGCTTTTCAGGCGATCTTTTCCAAATATGTATGCTGCGGCTCAGAGGCGTGAAGATGCGGACAAGAAGCCTTCTTTGGTTGAAACGGATGTGATCGATTACAGTGCAAATGAGCTTCTTTTTGAGGGACCGGTTGACGAAGATGAACCTATAATAGTTTTAGCCAAGGAATCTAATAGAGATACAGGGCCGGGGAATGGCGAGAACTTGCCAACCAGACATAAGGTCTTGGAGGAAGAAAGTCCTCAGAAAGAGCGTTTACTCCAAGAGGCCGAAGTGCGTATGGAGCACGCGGAGCGACAGAGGTTTTTGACGGAATGCATCCACTTTGAGTTTAACGAAACAAGGCTCCTTGCTAAGGCTAAGGAAATCCTCCGACGCAAGGCTGAGTGGTTGAAAGACCATCCGGACATTTTTGTGAAGATTCAGGGCCACTGTGATGAGCGGGGTACCGATGAGTTCAATATGTCACTTGGCGCACGGCGCGCCCGTAGCGCCAAGAGATATCTTGTCAATCTGGGGGTGGCGGCTAAACGACTGGTTCCAGCCAGCTTTGGGGTAAAGAAACCGTTGGATCCAGGTCACAGTGAAACAGCATGGGCCAAGAACAGACGGGCTGAGTTCCTAATAGCGGACAAGTAGATGGCGCCCCTACTTTAGCCTACGATAACCTCATCGAGGCTGCGTTTTGGTACGTGGTGAACATCCCGGCTATCGCGCCAGTATTTGATATTTTCATCTGTTTTCACACTGTCTATAACAACGGTTTCTTTAGGTTTGCCGATGGCGAGAACTAGTAATATTATCAGGTCCTTAGAAATAGACATGGCCTTGTGCAGCTCTTTGCGCTTGACAGCGCCAATCATGCACCCGCCCAGGCCTTTTTCTGTAGCACCAAGCAGAATCGTCTGGCAGGCTATGCCATGATCACAGTCAACCGATTTTGCAATAGTCGTATCTTGTAGGACGATAATGTAAGCAGGGGGCTTCTCACCTTCCTGTGGCCCTTTCCAGCCTTTCAGATAGGCTGCCCACGCAAGGTGATCAAAAATAAGGGCATTCCTCTCAGCATCACAAGAAAGTATATACTTTAGTGGTTGGAGATTGGCGGCTGAGGGGCAGTAGCGTGTAAGTGCTACAAGTTTCCTTAAGGTTTGGAGTTCCACTGATGCTTCCTGGTAAAACCTTCGGTAACTTCTGTTATTTTTCACAAGCTCGGCAAACATACTGACCTCTCTTAAGGCCGGTCCGGCCCGGAACTATTGCAGAGTCGGTGATCTAAAAGGTTGGCAGGGAGTAGACATTAAATTCCTCGTCAGCCACAAAAAGAAATTCTCTCTTTCCACTAGGATTGACTGAGTCATCGGTGCCTTTGATGTGATAAAGCCTGGCGTTAAAGTAACCATCTTGCGGAGTCCCCGGGCTTTCACTGTCGGCAGTGATTTTGGCCCTGACACCGGGGGACAGAGTAAAGACCGGAGGGCGCGGATTTGCGCCGGTATCTACAGTACCTATTTCGGGCCCGTCACCTGGGTTGTGCGCATAAACAACATTTTCGAGACTGACAAAATTGTCCCGAACGGCTGTTATCAAGTTTCTGCCGTCGGATATGGCCATGATGTCTGAAGATCTGGTCTGTAAATCTAATGCGAAGGTAAATGCCATTTGTGCCAAGATGCCGAGCACAATGATGACCATGAGAAGTTCTATGAATGTGAAACCTCGGTTATTTCTAAGTCTTTTCAAATTGCCCTACTCCCTTTACTGACCAATCATTGGGTTAGTTTGATACCGGTTCCCAAGTCCCGTTGACACAGATGCTGGAAACATCTTTAATCTTTGGATATTGCAGATTTCCAAAGCCCAAGGTGCCGTGTTTGCCTTTCCATATCAGGCAATTGGCACTAAGCTTAGAAGTCGTGCCCCTTGCTCCTTTTTGTTTTCCTGTTTCATCGGCCTTTTGTTCCGCTGGTTCCGGAGTGCCACGAGGCCTTTTCATCTTAACCCAATTATCAAAGTGGTAAACGGATACGAGATCTTTTTCAGGGTACTGAACGTTTCCAAATCCAACGGCGCCTCCCCTGTCTTTCCAAACTAGGTACTGATGGCCAAACTGTGTGGCGAGTGTTTCGAGTGGTTTGCTTTTCTTACCCTTTGTGACCTTCTTACCTACTTTTTCTACTGTTCTCGGAGGTCTCCTCACAGTTATCCAACCACCAGATTGAAAGACAGAGTCAAGGTCCTTTGTGGGATACCGGGTATTTCCAAAGCCAACAGTTCCCTGTTTGTCTTTCCACACTAGGTACTCATTTCCAAACTGTGAGGCGATTGACTCGGGACGGTTTTTCTTTTTGGTGTAAAGGCTTTTTTCTCCTTTGCCTTTTCCGCTTGGCAGAGGGCTTTCTATCCTTATCCAACTGCTCTCTTGGAAGACAGCCTCAAGGTTCTTTTCAGGATATTGAATATTTCCAAAGCCTACAGTGCCACCTTTGTCTTTCCATACCAGATAGTTTTTGTCAAACGTTGATGCAAGCATCCCAGGGCCTTTTTTTCCTGTAGGCACTGTTTGACCAATCGATCCTTCTCTCTTTTGTGAAGGCATCTTGACATTATACCACTGTCCAACAGCATATATGGACAGATTCTTTCTGTCAGGGTACTGAATATTGCCAAAACCGAGGATACCATTTGTCTCTTTCCACACCAAATATCTCCGGCTAAGTACTGCTTCTATGTGTGAATTGGTCTCAGATTCGCCCAAGGAAACAATTTCAGGGATAAGAGTGGAAATAATTCTTTCCTCATGTTCTTCAGGCAAATATACCGATTTGACACCTATTTGTCCAAGTCGAAGGGCATTGAAAAACTCTTCTCTTGCCAAGGCGAGTTTTGATTTAGTCGACAGTTTGCGTTCTTCGGGGCCGGCCCTTTCGGGCCTTTTTAGTAATTTTGCCCTGGTGACAGGTGTTGGGCTTGCGACCATGAAGGGTTTTTCGGCTTGGGGTTTAAGCCTGTTGTCAACGAAGGCCACAACCCTTCTGTCGTTTATGACTGTAGTCTTGCTCAGATAAAAATCGACTCCTTTGGGTTCGTAATACCAGTCAATCTCAGTCAGGAAAGGTTTATTTCTGATATATGTGGGGTAGAGATCCATGAGATTGGAAGGATATGAACCTTTGTCTTTGTAATATGTTTTGAGGGCTTTGCCCACATCGGTCAGACCGGTCCTGGGACTCTTTTTGGCAATTTCCACGATACGCTTGTTTCTTTTTTGTCTATATTCCTGTGAGTCGGTTTCCTTATTATGGGACCTATAGACCATGAATCCGCCCCAAAGGACGATGACAATTGCAACGGCTATGATGTATTTTTTATTCATGAAGGTGGCCCATTAATGATCCTCGGTATTTATGAATGGGTACTAACTGGAAAGATTTAAGCAAATTTGATGCCAGATATTGTTCCTTGACATAATGATATGGTAGTAAGTATGTAATATGGCCATGTTAAATTATTGGTGTAGGAAATTGTTGAAAGAATTGAGGGTGTTTTGAGAGAAGCCTTTACGCATTGGCCAGGGCGGATCTTCCTACTGGTACTCCTTTTGGCTGTGGTTGGGTTATTTGCGGTTACACCACTATTTTCCAAGCCCGTAATCATTATGGGGTGGATTACCTTGCCATTTGCTGCCGGCATTGCTTTCCTTTTCGTTTGGCTTTGTGCCTGTCTTATTTACTGTTTCAGGTATTGGCCTTTTCGTTAAGCGCAAAGCTTTGTGGAAATCCGGCAATTACTGCTTAGGGAGCAATAGTGATCACATTTGTTTTGGCTTTCTTTGGGATAGCTGTTTTGCTCTTGGCTGTCTATGGCTATAAGGTTTCGGCCAAGACAGCGGAAGATTACATGCTTGCAGGCAGAGGTATCGGCATTGCAGTCATGTTTTTCTTTGCCCTGTTTGCCATTTCGAGTGTGTGGACCTTCTATGCATATCCGAGTATCCTATACCGACACGGCCCGGGCTTTGTATATTTCATATGGGGCTGTGTTGCCGGCTTTGTTATCTTGTATATGTTTATCGGCCCCAGGCTTTGGGCTGTATGTCGGTTGAATCGGTTCCTGTCACCAATTGAAGCTGTGGCTGCCAGGTACGAGTCTCCCAAATTAAGGTTAATAATATCAGCTGTACTCCTTGGCTCGATCATTCCCTATATCGCAGATCAATCTCTAGGTGTCGGGCTAGGCCTGGAGGCCTTGCTGGGGTTTCCTCCGTTTGTAGGTATTCTTTATATCTCTGTGCTCTTGATTTTCATTGTTATGTTAGGCGGTATGCGGGTTACTGCGTGGGTCAATGTCCTTCTTGGTATATTATACACTGTTACATTCTTGGGGTCCCTTCTGTTTGTCATGAAAACGGTCTTGCCGGGCGGTCCTTCGCAGGCCGTGGCAATCCTTCAAGAAAACGCCCCTGAATTGCTTACCACACCAGGCCCCGAGGGGTTGTTTGCGCCGGGCGTTACTTCAATCGTATTTCTGGTCGGCATACTGGCCTTTTCCTGGCCTCATGTGGTCATTAGCACTATGACTGCTCAGGACAAGACCATCTTCAAGTGGATGCCCATACTTGCCCTGATAGTAGCAGGTATGTTCTTTTACACGGTCCCGTTTATCTGGGGTTCCCTGATTGCCCCTGCTATCAGTCATATGCCGGGCAGTCTCGTTCCGCCCGTTTCCGGAAAGGATGCTGATATCATTATTCAAATGATTGTCAGTACTTATCTTCCTCCATGGTTTTCTGCTTTTGTACTTATGGGTGTCATCGCCGCTGCTATTTCCACAGCAGCGGTTCAGCTGATGACGGCAAGCATCATAGTAGCCAGGGATATCATCCACGGCGTTTTTGTCCCCAATAGCAGTGATGAATTTTTGATTCGTACAACTAAACTTGCTGTCATAGTTATTGTGCTTTTCAGCATGCTCATTGCTTACTGGTATCCTGTCGAACTGGCGCAATATCTACTTGGAATTGCTATTCCGGGGTTTGCTCAATGGGGGCCATGCATGGTGGGCGGTATTTTGTGGAAGCGAGCCACGAGACAGGGAGCGCTGGCCGGGATTGTCGCCGGTACGGTCTATCTGATTGCAGGGTTTATCTGGCGACCCTTGTTGTTGGGACTCCATCCGGCCATTCCGACACTCTTGATCAACATCGTGCTTTTTGTGGCGATCAGCTTTTTTACAGACCCGCCAAGTGAGATTGTAAAACGGGTATTTTTTGATGAAGTGGAAGATTTTCTCTCGAAAAAAGCGTAAAGACGAGTGGCGGCTTATCTATAATCCCGAGGGTAAGATCGTTGATCTTGTCGCTTTGCCCGGGGCTGTAATAGAGGGCCGGCTTGCTGGGCGCTATCTCATGTCATCCAGTGTGACAAAAGGTACCGTGATTATTTCGGGGGTATCGCAGAAAGGGATATTGGCAGGAGTTGATGTTGCGGTGGACCACAAGGCGGCCTCAGAAAATAGCGTAGAAATAGCCTATCAGCCCAGATCAGGTAGGGCAAGTCTTCGTCCAGCAGAGACAATCAATTTTGAAGAAATGATGCTTGAGGCAAAGAGTGATTTTGATCCGGTTTTAAGGGATCCTGACGACCTTGCTTGTATCTTATATACTTCCGGTACAACGGGTTTGCCTAAGGGTGTAAGGCTGACTGTAGAAAATTTTGTCTCCGAGCAACAGGCCACAGAACAGGCACTTGATGTAACGACGGAAGATAAGATCATTGGGGTCTTGCCCTTCTTTCATGTCTTTGGGCTTTCAAATGTCTTCCACTTGGCATTGGTCCATGGAGCGAGCATAGTGCTTATTCCTCAGTACAGTCCTGGTAATCTCCTAAAGACAATCACTAAGCACCTACCGACGTTGATGGTTCTCATTCCGACCATGTTTGGCCATCTACAGGTTCTCTTGGAACGAAGGAAAAAGGGCCTTCCGGACAGCATCCGAGTGTGCGTATCAGGTGCGGCCCCATTGCCTAGAGAGACTATTGAAATCTTTGAAAGGGCTTCGGGGTGCAAGGTCTTAGAGGGGTACGGTTTGACCGAAACAGTTTCCGCCTGCTGCCTTAATCCGATAGAGGGCATTTCCAAGCCGGGTTCCATAGGCTTGCCACTTTCCGGGTTTGAAATGAAGGTCGTCGATGAAAATGGCAAGAAACTGCCATCTGGGGAAGTTGGAGAGATTACTGTCAGGGGAGATGCGGTTAGTCGGGGTTATTACAACCTTGAGGGACAAACGCGTCAGTCCTTTATAGACGGCTGGTTTCTTACCGGAGATATGGGATATCGGGACCAAGACGGCTTTTTCTTTATAACAGATCGCAAGAAGGAGATCATTATCAAGGGCGGACTAAACATCTCCCCAAGGGAGGTCGAAGATGTCCTTTCCCAACATCAAGCGGTAAAAGATGTTGCGGTTATTGGCAGAAAAAAGGGGGAGCGGGAAGAGATCGTAGCATTTGTTACTACAAAGAAAGAGATTTCTAAAAAGGAACTTACAGGTCTTTGTAGGTCGGTGTTGTCGAATTTCAAGATCCCAGACGAGATCTGTTTTGTTGACGTTCTTCCCATGAGTATAACGGGCAAGGTATTAAAAAAGGAACTAGCAGAAGATTACCAGGATGAACGCAGAATCGAACAAGATGAAAATGGATCTGGTTAAAGCCGTTGAGAGTTGGGCAATATCCCAACCGGATTTGGTCGCACTCTACTTTGAGGAAAGGGCGATTACTTACAAGGACCTTAATATCAAAGCCAATCGTATGGCAAATGGCCTTCAAGGACTCGGCGTTGAAAGGGGAGACAGAGTTGCCATTATGCTTCCGAATATCCCGGAATTTGTCTATTCCTTTGTCGGCATCCTGAAACTTGGGGCTGTGGCTGTACCTTTCAACACCTTATATAAGGGTGGAGAGATCCGACACATCCTAAGAGATTCAGGTGCCAAGGTCCTTATTGCATTAACCAATTTTGCCCCAATGATAAATGAGATCAGGTCGGAACTTCCCGCACTGGAGCAGGTGATTCTAACCGGGGAACGCAACCTCATTTTTGCCCATCCTGAAAGCACGGCCTTCATTCAATTGATTGTTCCAATCGACCTCATCAGTGATGTTGATGCGGCCTATGAAAAGATGGGGCATATCCTATTGGATATTGTAAAGGAGTTTGGTGTTGAGAATGCCTGGTACAAGCACCGGGGAAGTGTCCGCGTGGGGGGAGACAAGATTGCAACGTTTGTTATCTCGGAGGTGGAAACAGTAAGGGTGATAAATGTAGTACTCTTCCTTGCTGCCATGGATACCAGGGATTTCCTGCGCGTGGTGTGGGTACCCCCGGAAATAAGAGACAAGGTCGTAGAGCCCCTGACATCAGTAGAACAAGAGGCCGGCAAGAGGCCTAGTTGGAAAGAGGTCAAAACGACAGTCACGGATGCCTTAAAGCGGGAATTCGAGATAGAGATCAAAGAGGGCGCAATGGTTAGAGATGAGCTATTTGGTTATGAGAAGCTTTGTTCTTTGGCTGGTAAGGTGCGATAAGAGATCCAGACCGTAGCGTAAAAACCTATGTGATTTGTGGTGCCGAAGGCGGGATTTGAACCCGCACGGGTGTTGCCCACTGCCCCCTCAAGACAGCGTGTCTACCAAATTCCACCACTTCGGCACAAAATTGTCATCCCTTGTTGTTGGGTTCTGGACTTGGTTTTGCGGAAGATGATTCTGAAGCCGGAGCGCTCTCAGTAGGTACGTTAGCAGGTCCAGTCGTGGTAGCCTCCGAAGGAGCCTCTGTCACAACATCTCCATTAGATGGTTCGGTAGCGCTTTCAGCTTGCTCGGCTTTTGTTTGAACCGGAGCCTGTGTTGCTGTAGGCACAATCGAACTGGAAGATTGCCGGCCGGAAAAATAGGCCAGGCTCAATGACGTCAACATAAAAACAACAGCGGCGCCGGTAGTCATCTTGGTTAGAAAGGTTGATGCTCCTCCACTCCCAAAAAGGGTTTGGCTACTTCCTCCGCCAAAGACGGCTCCCATATCCGCACCCTTGCCTGTTTGCAACAGTACAATAAGTATGAGCGCAATACATACAAGTACGTGGATCGCAATGATGAAAGTTGACATTCTCGGACAGCCTCCTAGGCTTTGCCCTCCGCAAGGTGTGAACATGGACGAATGATCCCGGCAAAAGTGTCGGCATCCAGGCTGGCGCCTCCTACTAGGGCGCCATCAATGTCGTCCTTGGCCATAAGCCCTGCAATGTTCTTGGGCTTAACGCTTCCACCATACAATATACGAAGAGTCTTTGCAATCGAATTTCCACCTATCGTTTCCATTTGTTTCCGAATAAACTCGTGAACTTCCTGGGCCTGCTCACTTGTAGCCGTTTTGCCTGTACCAATAGCCCATATGGGTTCATAGGCAACAATAAGCCGCTCAAGCCCAGGGGTGTCAATACCTTCGAGGCCTTCTTTCAGCTGTGTCTTGACAACAGAAAAAGTCTGCTCATTATCTCTTTGGGCCTCAGATTCTCCTACGCACAAAACAGGAATCAGTTCCCCTTCCAGGGCAGCCTTTATCTTCCGGTTGACTGTCTCGTTTGTCTCTCCGAAAAATTGACGTCTTTCAGAATGGCCGATAATCACGTAGCTACACCCCGCAGCAGTCAACATGGGAGCAGAGATCTGGCCTGTATAGGCCCCCTCCGTCTCCCAAAACAGATCTTGCGCTCCCAGATATACGACCGAATCTTGTGCAGCCTCAGCAACAACTGCGAGGGCTGTAAACGGAGGGGCTACCATGACATCCACATCCACAATATCGGAGACTAGAGACTTGAGCCGGCTGGTAAGTTCTTTGGCCTCTGGACCGGTTTTAAACATCTTCCAGTTTCCAGCAATCAAGGGTTTGCGTTTTGTCATAGTCTGTATCTCCTTAGAGTTGTTTCCCAATCATAGCTGCCAGGTCGACCATCCGCGTAGCATATCCACTCTCATTATCATACCACGAAAGGACTTTGACCAGATCGCCAACTACGTACGTAGTTGGCCCATCTACAATGGAAGAGTATGTTGAGCCATTGTAATCAATTGAAACCAAAGGTAAATCACTATATGCCAAAATCCCTTTCAGAGGACCTTCGGAAGCCCTTTTCAAAACATCATTGACATCGGCAGGGGTCAACCCACTTTTGCCAACCCTGGATACCAAATCTACAAGAGAAACATTTGGCGTTGGCACGCGAATGGCCAAACCGTTCAGTTTTCCCTTAAGTTCCGGCAAGACTAGTGCGACAGCCTTTGCTGCCCCTGTCGATGTGGGAATCATAGAAAGTGCCGCGGCTCTTGCACGCCTCAGGTCCTTGTGCGGAAAATCAAGGATTCGTTGATCTCCAGTATAGGAATGAATAGTTGTCATGAGTCCGCTTTCTATACCAAAATTCTCAGAAAGGACCTTTGCCACCGGCGCCAAACAATTCGTTGTGCATGATGCATTTGATATGATGTGATGGTCTTTGGGATCATATAAGGAATCATTAACACCCATAACAATAGTTATATCCGGATCACCGGATGGCGCTGAAATGATTACCTTGCGTGCACCTGACTCCAGATGTTTGCCGGCAGTTTCTCGGGTGCGAAAAAAACCAGTACACTCCATCACCACATCTACACCGAGATCACCCCAAGGTAGTTCCGCTGGTTCCTTAATGGCTTTATACGCAACAGACTTGCCATCGATCTCTATGCTATCATTGTTTGCTGTGACATCACTATCCAAGGATCCGTGAATCGAATCGTACTTGAGCAAATGAGCCATGGTTGAGGCATCTGTTAAATCATTAATGGCCACCACCTCAACGAGGTCGTTTTTCATCGCAGCCCTAAAGGCAAGCCTTCCTATACGCCCAAACCCATTAATACCTATACGAACGTTCATAGCTTCTCCTTCCTCCGGCATTTTGCCTACGTTTAATAATCATCGAGAATCATGTTTAACTCGTTTTGTTCCCTTTTAGTACACTACTGGCAAGCGAAATACTGTTTTTCCCGTATTCCTGTACGCTTTCAGCCAATTCGCCAAGACTCTTTTCCTTGCGCATTTTTTCGGCGCGGATCAATATCGGCAAATTGACTCCTGTCAAAATATCAACCTTGCCCTCTTCAAGAAATGAGAGGCTAAGGTTGGACGGCGTTCCGCCAAACATATCAGTTAGAATAATGACGCCACCTGCCTGGTCGACGGCCTTAATCCCCGCGCCTATCTTCTTTCTCAGGGTTTCAGCATTGTGCCTTATGTCAACAGAAACGGCCGTAGTTGCCTCTAGAGGACCATCCAAAACACATTCAGCGGCGTCAATAAGGGCTTCGCCCAAACCACTATGAGTCACAATTACTATGCCTATCATAAACACATCCCATGCACCTTGCCTAAACTAACTCAATATCTCGGTGTGTCAAGTGTGTGTACTCTAGCTTCTCTTTTAAGTAGCCAGAAACCTCACAAGCTATTGCAACGGAACGGTGCCTTCCTCCAGTGCACCCCACACCAATAGTCAGATACGATTTCCCCTCCTTTTCGTAAAGAGGTATCAAAAAATCCAAAAGATTCAAATATTTTTTCAAAAAAACCTGTGTCTCGTCCCATTTTTTTACAAAATCCTGGACCTGAGATGATCTACCATCTAAGTCTTTTAACCCAGGAACAAAATAAGGATTGGGCAAGAAACGAACATCAATAACCAGATCTGCCTCTGACGGAATGCCATACTTGAAACCAAAAGAGATTATGTTAATCTCAACCCGGCCTGTATGGGTCTCTTTCAAGACATATTGTGATATGACGGCCTTTAGTTCATGAACATTGTAACGTGAAGTATCGATAACTTTGTCAGATATTTTCCTGAGGCCTTCAAGTTGTTTCTGTTCAGCACGTATCCCTTCTAAAAGGCTTTCTCCCCCCCCTAAAGGATGACGCCTTCGCGTTTGACTATAGCGCCTGACAAGTTCCTGTTCTGAAGCTTCTAGGAAAAGAATGTGAAATCTATATCCCCGATCTGTAAGGCTATCCAGCACGTTGGCAAAACTTGTAAGAAACCTCTTTTCCCTAATATCCATGACAAGGCCAAGTTTCGACCTATCCGAAGACTGCTCCATTCGAATTTCCAAGAACTTGGGCAAAAGCAAAACAGGCAGGTTGTCGACACAGAAGAATCCGACATCTTCTAGCGCCTTAATGGCAGTGCTTTTTCCAGAGCCTGAAAGGCCACTGATAATGACGATCTTTTGGTCTTCCAATTGAATAATAGGTCCTTTTGCACGAAAATCAAAACTCTTTGTCTTCCTCCTCAAAGGTGGCATAAAGTTCGCGTTGGTCCGCGGCATTTATGAGACGTTCTTTAAATACTGAATCCTTAAGCAGTTGCGATATCCTGGCAAGCATCTTGAGATGACCACCTGTAGAATCCTGGGGGGCTAGCAACAGAAAAAACAGATAAGCAGGCTTGCCGTCCATCGTCTCAAAATTGACTCCTTTGTGACTACGCCCAAAGGCCATCGACAACGAATCTAAAGATTTCATCTTTCCATGGGGGATAGCAATACCGCCTCCAATCCCTGTACTGCCGAGGCGTTCTCTGTCCAAAAGGACACGCATCATTTCCTCCTGATTGCCTCCGGAAGCCTCTGCAAGGGCGGTACTAAGTTCGTTCAATACACCATTCTTGTCAGTGGCATTCAGTTTAGAAATAATAGCCTTTTGGTTCAAGTTATCTAAGATTTTCATAAAACACTACTATGCTCCAGGTTGGATTAAGCCAAAGTTACCGTCTTTCAAGCGATAGAGCACATTGATCTCGTCGGTTTCAGCATCGGCAAACACCAAGAAATTATCTTTGATCAGTCGCATCTGTAATACCGCCTCATCAACATCCATGGGTTTGTACTGAACATTTTTGATTCTCATGAGCTTCGGCGCTGAATCTTGTTCAGCATCTGCTGACAACTCTTCGCTGATCTCTTCGTAAGGGAATGTCTTGTGTTTGGCAGCTAAAGATCGACGCTTTTTGAACTTATCCTTATTTTTCTTGATCTGTTTATCTATCTTATCCAAACCCATGTCAATGGCAGAATACATATCGGAAGTTTCTTCATGGGCATTTACCATGAAGCCATCCGCGCTGATATTTATTTCAGCAATATGGCGAAATTTTTCTACAGTCAACACAACGTTTGCCTTGGCTGCACTTTGAAGAAACTTGTCAAATCGATCAAGCTTCTCAAATGCGTAAGCTTTAAGAGCTTCTGATGAATCAAGGTTTATAAAGGTGACTGATTTTTGCATACTACCGAACCTCCCCGCACTTTTTTGCGTTTATTGGATGGTAATACTCGCAACATTTCCCGGTATTTTGCAACCGTCCTACGAGCCACACTGATGTTTGAATTTCTCAGGATCTCAACCATTTTCCTGTCGCTATAAGGCTTGGCAGGATTTTCAGCCTGAATAAGCTGGAGGATCTTTTCCTTGACACTTGCCGAAGCAATTGAATCTCCGTCGAGTCGGTTGATAGAACTGTTAAAGAAGAATTTTAACTCAAAAGTTCCTTGTGGCGTGTGAACATACTTATTAGTCGTGACTCGACTAACTGTAGACTCGTGCATGCCGATATCTTCGGCTATATCCCTGAGTACCATTGGTTTCAAGTAGCCTATACCGTTTTCGAAGAACTCTCCTTGAAAACCGATAATACTTTCAACCACTTTGTAAATGGTTCTCTGGCGCTGATGGATACTACGAATCAGCCATACGGCGGACCGGAGTTTGCTCTGTATATAGTCTCTGGCATTGCTGGAAACTGCCGCTCCTTTATTTAAGGTGTCTTTGTAAAAGGAACTAACACGCAACTTTGGCATACCATCTTCGTTTAGAACAATGACAAATTCATCGTCCATTTTATAGACAAAGACATCAGGGCTAATGTAGACCGGGTCTTCCTCGTTAAACTCGCGACCAGGCCTTGGTTCCATGCTGGTGATAATCTCTACGGCCTCGAAAACATCATTCAAAGGAACCCCTAGAGCTTGACTAATGGCCTTGTAGTTCTTATTTTCCAAATGCTTAAAATGATTCTCAATAATATGAACCACAAGGGTACCTTCCAGTTCCAGATACTTGGTTTGAATCAATAGACACTCTTTCAGATCCCTGGCACAAACACCAATGGGGTCAAATGACTGCATCTTCTTGAGTGCCGCTTCAACCCGTAAAGTATCCTCCCCAGTTAATGCCGCAAGTTCTCCGACTGTTGCATGGAGATAACCGTCTCGATCAACATTGCCGATAATAGCATTGCCAATCTTTTCTTCTTTTTTGTCAGGATTGGATAACAGAAGTTGCCACAAAAGGTGATCCACCAACGATTGTCGCCGAGCCAAAAAATTCTCGTATTCGGGAGTTTCGTGATCTTCCGGTTCATAATGCACAGACCCAGTCGCGCTATACTCACCTAAGTAGTTTGACCAATCAATATCTTCCCGAGCTGTTTCTTCAACAGTAACTGGTTTTATCTCCTCTGCTTCTGCCGGCGAATCCGATTCTGATTCCTTTGCATTTGCGTCATCGGCACTATCGGGTTGCTCATCAGAGGATTCTTCAAGAACCGGATTTTCTACCATTTCCTCGTTAATTACATCCAACAACTCCAAACGAGACAACTGCAATAGCTTAATTGCCTGCTGAAGTTGAGGTGTCATAACCAGCTGTTGTGTTAGGCGTAACTGTTGTCGAAGTTCTAATACCATATTCTATGCACTCTTTAGTTTGACAACTTCGTTAAAAGTCCATCTGCGGCGTTGCGCTTCATCTTTCGTCATTGCGACGTACGATAAGTACGCCTCATTCCTAAAGATTGCGCCACTGAAGTGGCTTGAGGACAGTACGCGCGCCTTGCATCTGGAGCTTTTTACTGTGTCGTCTTTTTGGGGACTTTACGAGTCCATCATAATTGAAAGCGCTCGCCCAAATAGATTTCCTTCGCCAAATCACTAGAAGCTATAGCCTCAGGTGTGCCGGATTCTATTATCAACCCCTCATTCAATATGCAAGCCCAATCGCAAACGCCTAATGTCTCTCGGACATTGTGGTCCGATATCACTACACCAATGCCCCTGGCCTTCAATTGTTCTATTATGTTTTGTATGTCAATAACTGCTATCGGGTCAATCCCTGCAAAGGGCTCATCAAGCAAAATAAATAATGGCTCACTTACCAAGGCCCTCGAAATCTCAACCCGTCGGCGCTCCCCTCCTGATAGTGCAGAACCCTTTTGCCGTGCCAAATGGCTTATATTCAATTCCTGAAGCAACTCTTCAAGACGTCTAAGTCGTTTGGCCTTAGAAAGAGGCAGAGTTTCGAGGATAGCCAAGATATTTTTTTCTACAGTCAACTTTCGAAATATCGATGCTTCCTGAGGAAGATATGCCACTCCCCTGCGAGCCCTCAGATACATCGGATATGAAGTAATGTCATCTCCATTCAAGAAAACCTTCCCACTGTCAGGCCGAATGAATCCAACAATCATGTAAAACGTTGTCGTCTTTCCCGCACCGTTAGGGCCAAGTAGTCCAACAATACTTCCCTTTTCAACTTCCATGTTGACCTTGTCAACAACACGCCTCCCTTTGTAACTCTTAACCAGGTCTTTTATCATTAGTGTTGTCATTGGCTCTAATCCCGCGCATCCTTACCCTCGGCAAAGATGAAATGGGGTAGTTACTTTATTATGCCTCCTTCGCCCTCTGTATAAAATGTAGCTTCCACCTGCTTTTGCTTGCTTCCTTCTACCACAGTTCTGTTTTCCCCTTGGAAAAGAGTGATCTTCTTGCCTTGAATGACGTTCTTGTCAGACCATATCTTGGGGGTTCCACCACTTAGCACCAAAACCTTATCATTGGCAGTATAAACAGCCTTTTGTGCTATGGCTGTCTTTGACCTATTGTCAAATATAATCTTGACATTCCCCTGAGCAATCATCTTTTCTATTGCACTTGTCGTTGCCGATCGGCCACCACTAGGTTTATAATATACCTTGAGACTGTCAGCCGTAATAACTCCGTCATCCTGTGTTGCCTTAACGTTTCCTGTGAATTCAACCCATCTACCCTTTTGATCTGAGTTTACTCTATTAGAAGTGATATGTACAGGCGAACCTGCGCTTACCTTTTCATTCGTTCCTGTCGTTTCCGCTGCATCTACAACAAAACCCGCCACATAATATGGTAATAATAAAGAAAATAATAACAGCCGTCTTATGCGAAACGCACACTTTTTGTTCATAATCACGCCTTGATCAGAGACTCTATGAATCCGCAAACATTAACTGTGAGTTTTCAAAAACAGTCCTTACATTGCCCCAAACCGCACCCTTTTGATCTTCAAAGGAAAACTTCATATTATTTCCGGAAAGCCAAACCCCATCGCCTTTGACCGTGACCGGTGTATTCGTAGAAACAGAGCGTGCCTTGTAGTCATAGTACAACTCTTCAGTTTTTAGTTCGTGTGAACCACTTTGCACAACAACATTGCCTGATAGTTCCATATCTTTGGTACTGGTAAACAGGATACCATCATTTCCGGTAAGATATATAGTTTCACCGTCTTCCAAAAAAAAAGTAACCGAAACCCCTTTTAGAATCGTCGTTTTTTCAGCCGCTCGATATTGTACTGATTGTGCATCAAGCACCCATTCTTTGACACCATCCCGAGTTGCTACATGGTGTATCGTATCTAAACTGACATTGCTTTTTTCGCCCAACAACGAAAGTGCGGTTTCCGGTTCTTCCTTGAGACGTTGATATTTTAGCAAACCTACTGCCAACCCAACAAGTATAAGCCCCATGATACAAAACAGTATTATTCGTAATCTCAACACCTATAGCAGCTCACCTCTTTTGGGGACATATTATGATGAGTTTTATGACATACCTTTCTTATAGCCAGCAGTTGTTCCAAAAGAGGCCTTAACTGCTGTAGGAGGACGGAATTGGGGCCATCACAAAGGGCCTTATCCGGATTGGGATGAACCTCAAGGAAGATACCATCTACGCCGGCAGCCATTGCAGCCCTAGCCATCATGGGTACAAACTCTCTTTGCCCCCCTGATGTACAACCCGCCCCTCCTGGAAGCTGAACACTATGTGTGGCATCAAAAATCACAGGCCTTCCTAAGCGCCGCATTATGTGTAGACTGCGGAAATCAACAACCAGATTATTATAACCGAAGCTACTTCCCCGCTCTGTGAGAAGAACCTGATCGTTGCCTGTTGAAATCACCTTTTCAACGATATGCTCTACGTCCCACGGGGCCAGGAATTGCCCCTTCTTAATATTCACTGGTTTCCCAGTCTCGGAAACCGCCACGACAAAATCTGTCTGACGACACATGAAGGCAGGAATCTGTATAATATCAAGGACTTGTGCTGCTGACTCAATCTCTGAAAAACGGTGAACATCGGATATCACCGGGATATCCAGCTTGGACTTGATACCTGAAATGATCTCCAATCCTTTGGAAAGCCCTGGTCCACGGTAAGATTTGAGTGCGGTTCGATTTGCCTTGTCATAGGAGGTCTTGAATACGAAAGGAACTTGAAGTTCATCAGTGAGATCTTTCAAAAAAGCGGCAATCTGGGTAGCCGACTCACGATTTTCGATTACGCACGGTCCAGCTATGAGAACGGGAAGACCTTCTCCTCCGATGGTCATTCCTGCTACATTAACAATATGTTGCATGCGATATTCGTGCCATAAAGGTCATCCGAGTTGTGTCTAAGACTGAAAATGCAAACAATGTTATATATTTTTTATCGTAGACTTGGGCAAATGTCAAGAATCATGAGGGATAAAAGAAAGGACGAATGAGTCTTGATTCTTGACAAACAAATTGCTATGGTCCGATTTTAACTTCTTAGGACAATAGTAATAATATGGCAGGCAGGTCAAAGACTTCAAAGAAGAATTCAAGATTTCCTTTCCTTGTTGTTGTGGGTATTATTGTGGTTGCCGGGGTAATCGTTTTGCTGTGGCAAGCGAAAAAAAGGCTGGAAGGCGAACCCCCAACTTTTGTTTTGAAAACCCCAATCAAATCCATTGGCTTATCGTATACCCTCGAAGGGGTTGCCTCTGATGGAAAAAGTGGGCTAAAAAGGCTGTGGGTAGCAATAATGCAACGGGGAAAAGAGGTGGTGTTGCTGGACAAAGCCTTCCCGGCAGAGGGACTGTTGCGAAACGGTACTGTTCAAGAACACACGGTTTCTATTAAAATAAATGTAAAAGATCTTGACTTTAAGGATGGGAAAGTGATCCTTAGGGCAACTGTTTGGGATTACTCTTACCGAGACTGGTGGTCTGGAAATCGGGCCTATATGGAACATGAATTTATTATTGACACGAAACCACCAATCATGGATGTACTTACCCACCAACATAATCTCAACCAAGGGGGAACAGGTCTAACAGTCTATACCGCATCGGAACCTCTTGGTTCAACCGGCGTATGGGTGGGAGAGCGGTTTTTCCCGGGCTCGACAGGATATTTTTCTAACTCTGATACATTTCTAGCCTTTTTTGCCCTTCCCTACGACAAAGGACCAGAAACCAGACTGTATCTGTCAGCCACGGACAATGCCGGCAACACCTCGCAGAAAGGATTTTTCCACTATATTAATGCAAAGAGGTTCAAGCACGACGCCATCAATCTCTCTGACCGGTTTCTTAATCAAAAAATGCCAGAATTTCAAGGAGTTATGCGCTGGGATAACTCTTCTACTTCCCTTCTTGAAAAGTTCCTTGCTGTAAACCGAGACCAACGTTTGGCTGATTACAAGATCATCCAAAGGGTATGCAAAGAAAGTGACCCCAAAAAATATTGGGAAGGTTCCTTTTTAAGGCTTCCTAACTCGGCCCGAAAGGCTGGTTTTGCTGACCATCGTTCCTACAAGTATAAAGGAAAAACTGTTGACAAGCAGGTGCACCTGGGAATCGACCTGGCTTCAATTGCCCGTTCCCCCGTTCCTGCAGCCAATAGTGGCCGAATTGCTTTTGCCGAGAATCTGGGTATCTACGGACAAACAGTTATTATTGACCACGGCTTTGCTATTTTTAGTATGTACAGTCACCTAAGTCGTATTGGGGTCACCATAGACCAGGTGGTATCCAGGGGAGATGTGATCGGTTTGACCGGTAGTACGGGCATGGCTGGAGGCGATCACCTGCATTTTGCCATCTTGGTTCACAACACATTTGTAAATCCAATCGAGTGGTGGGACCCAGATTGGATCAAACATAATGTTACGAGTAAGTTGGCGAACATTAACAAACAAATACCTACAACAGACAAGGAGACAAATCAGTGAAGCGCCACAAAGTCAATAAGACCTTTCAAGAAATCAATGAGAAGATTAGGAACGGCAAGGTTGTTGTGGTAACGGCCGATCAGATCATTGATATTGTAAAAGAAAAAGGTCCAGTTGAGGCGGCTAAACATGTAGATGTAGTCACCACAGGCACTTTTGCGCCAATGTGTTCCTCCGGGGCATTTATTAATTTCGGGCATACAACGCCCGTGATAAAGGCTTCAAAGGTCTGGTTGAACAATGTCCCAGCATATGCCGGGCTTGCAGCAGTAGATTGTTTTATCGGGGCTACAGAACTGTGTGAAGAAGACCCAATGAACAGGGTCCACCCCGGAGAATTCAAGTACGGTGGTGGTCACGTCATTCAGGATCTTGTCGCCGGCAAGAAGGTACATCTGGAAGCAAGTGCCTATGGTACAGACTGTTATCCAAACAGGGCGTTCGAAAAGGAAATTACTCTTAAGAAACTTCCCATGGCTACATTGTGTAATCCAAGAAACGGGTATCAGAACTATAATTGTGCCATAAATATGACTGATAAAACAATCTTCACATACATGGGCACTCTTAAGCCTAACATGGGAAATGCCAACTACTGTAGTGCAGGCCAACTCAGCCCCCTGATGAATGACCCCTATTATATGACGATTGGAATTGGGACGAGGATCTTTCTTGGCGGAGCACAAGGATTCGTAACATGGCATGGCACACAACACAAACCGAAGGTCAAACGAACAAGAAAGGGCACACCCATGTCTCCTGCCGGCACCCTATGGGTAACGGGGGATTTAAAGAAGATGAGTCACAAATGGTTAGTGGGCGTAAGTATTCAAGGCTATGGCAGCTCTTTGGCCGTAGGTTTGGGAGTGCCTATTCCCATATTGAATGAGGAAATCGTAAAGTTTACTGCCGTTTCAGACGATGATATTTTCACCCAGATTGTTGATTATGGACACGATTACCCACAGGGCATCTCCAATAGTTATGGTACAGTAAGTTACGGTGAACTTAAAAGCGGCAACATCCAGATAAATGGTCAGGATGTACCAACTGCCCCCCTATCAAGCGTCGTTCGGGCAAGAGAAATAGCAGAAACTTTAAAGAAGTGGGTAGAAAATGGGAAATTTATACTGGGCGAACCCCAGGAATTACTCCCTTTATCGTAAGGATTCGTCATGAAATAAGTGTCTCAAGATTGCGAAGGATTTTGGGCTGTATTCAAGGCGCTCGGGCGGGAGCATACCGAGGTATGTAACCGACCGAGCAACGCAGAAGACGGCCCAAAAGACCAGCAAAATGTGACAGTTATTGAGTGACAAGCCCTAAACTTGGAAAGGAATTGTATAACGTTGAAAGAAGATAAAGAAACTGAAACTCCTGTCCAACCCCGGAAGAGTATCTTTCGGGAATATGCAGAGGCGATACTCGTTGCCGTGGTTCTTGCCCTTTTTATAAGGACCTTTGTTGTGCAAGCCTTTAAAATCCCTTCCGGCTCCATGAAACCAACATTGTTAGTGGGAGACCACATCCTTGTAAACAAGTTTATCTACGGCGTAAAGCTCCCTTTCTTGGACACGACCCTTATTCCCATCGCAGAGCCTAAAAGAGGCGATATCGTTGTGTTCAAATTCCCTGAAGATCCCAAGAAGGATTTCATCAAGCGGGTTATGGGGGTTGAGGGTGACGTCATTGAGATTCGAAATAAAAAGGTCTATCTCAATAACAAGCCTATGAAGGATCCATACGGGATACACACAGATCCTCACATTATTTCAGGAAGGGCAAGGCCACGGGACAACTTTGGGCCGATCACGGTACCACCGGACTCTCTTTTTGTTATGGGAGACAACCGTGATCACAGTTATGACAGCCGGTTTTGGAAATTCGTGGATCTCGCAAAGGTAAAGGGCAAGGCATTTATCATCTATTGGTCCTGGGATGGGCCAAGTTCGGATGTGAGATGGACACGGCTAGCCGATATCATTCATTAGAGGTGATAGACTCATAAAAAGTCTACAAACAGACGACAAAGTAAAAAGCTTCAGATGCAAGGCGCGTGAGTTTTTAAAGAATGAGGCGTACTTATCGTACGTTGCAATGACGAAAAATGAAGCGCAACGCCGCAGATGGACTTTTTACGAAGTCGTCAGAGGTATTGTCATCCTTTTGCCCTTGACTTGTCCTGATTTCCAGTGCTAATAGGGTCATCGGTCTTGTTGCAGGGAGGTTCATAACGTAGATGTTTATATTTGAAAGACAAGTTCCAGAGGGCAAAAGCCTCTTAACCTGTTAGGTTAAAGAGGCTTTTTTTTGGCTAAATTGTTGGCTTCATTGCGGAGAGGGATTAATACAGTTTGTGAAGTTTGAAAAGAAAGACATTTTAGACATCGAAAGCTTGTCTAGAGATGAGATTGGTCTCATCCTCGACACGGCGGATTCTCTTAAGGAGATATCGAGTCGTGCTATCAAGAAAGTACCCACCCTGCGTGGTAAAACGATTGTCCATTTCTTCCATGAATCAAGCACCAGAACTCGAACATCCTTTGAGATCGCAGCCAAAAGACTCAGTGGCGACACAGTAAGTATCTCCGCATCCACTAGTAGCATCGTAAAGGGAGAAACCCTGGCAGATACAGCCAGAAATCTTGAGGCAATGAACCCTGACGCAATCATACTTCGCCATAAGGCGGCCGGCACTCCTCATATGCTTGCTCGCTTAGTAAAAAGTTCCGTGATCAATGCCGGGGATGGCATGCACGCACACCCAACTCAGGCATTGCTGGACATGATGACAATACGCGAGAGAAAGGGCCGTCTTGACGGGCTCAACATAGTCATTGCAGGTGATATTGCCCACAGTCGTGTTGCCCGCTCTAACATAGTAGGCTTTACTAAGATGGGAGCTCGAGTTAGCCTGGTTGGCCCGCCAACCATGATTCCCCAAGGCATAGAAACCCTGGGCGCTTCTGCAAGCTATGACATCAAAGAAGCAATCGGAGACGCTGATATTATCATGATGCTGCGTATTCAAAAGGAGCGACAAGAATCATTTCTATTCCCTTCCGATCGGGAATACGCACGATATTTCGGTTTAACCGCAGAAACCTTGGCCACGGCAAAGGACGATGTCCTGATTATGCATCCCGGCCCCATCAACAGGGGCGTTGAAATTGCCCCTGAGGTTGCTGATGGCCCGTACTCAGTCATACTGGAACAAGTGGCTAATGGCGTGGCTGTACGAATGGCTATCCTTTATCTTCTCCTTGGAGGGCCCAGGTGAAGCGTACGGTGATTCAAGGCGGCCATGTAGTCGACCCAGAAACAGGCATCGACGGTCTGTTCGATATTGTGATCGAAGATGGCAAGATTCTAAGCGTTGGGGATTCGAAACCGGGAACTGGAGACTGGAAACTGGAAACAATTGATGCCACCGACAAGGTGGTTACTCCTGGCCTCATCGACATGCACACACATCTCCGGGAACCCGGTCATGAATATAAAGAAACCATTCAAACAGGATGCCTGGCGGCAGTCCATGGTGGTTTTACAACCATTTGTTGTATGCCCAATACGCAGCCGGTCAACGATAATCAATCGGTGACGGACTATATTCTCAAGAAGGCAAGGGCAGCTGGAAGTGTTCGTGTCTATCCCATTGGTGCCGTAAGTCAGGGACTCAAGGGGAAGAATCTGGCCGAATACGGCGAGATGAAGGCCGCCGGAGTTGTCGCGCTTTCAGACGATGGCAACCCCGTGATGAATGCCCAGCTGATGCGGCGTGCCATGGAATATGCTAAGGCTTTTGAACTGCTGATAATTTCTCACTGTGAAGACCGAGATCTTACCTCAAACGGGGTTATGAATGAGGGGGTCACGGCTACTCGTTTGGGCCTTGCAGGCATACCGAACAGTTCGGAAAGCGTTATGGTGGCAAGAGATATTGCCTTATGCGAACTCACAGGCGCCCCTGTTCATATTGCACACGTAAGTACTGAAGATTCGGTACGTATTATTCGTAATGCCAAGGAACGTGGCTTGCCGGTGACGGCAGAGACAGCGCCACATTATTTCTCCTTAACTGAAGAGGCAGTCCTAAATTATGACACTAATGCCAAGGTCCACCCCCCCCTTCGCACAGCCAAAGACAGAGAAGCTATCCGTCAAGGACTTGCAGATGGCGCCATTGATATTATTGCCAGTGACCATGCTCCCCACAGTAGTGTGGAAAAGGAAGTAGAGTTTGAGGCTGCAGCTAATGGCTTGATCGGCATGGAGACTTCCTTGCCTTTAAGTTTGAAGTTACTGGAAAAGGGTTTTTTGAGTTTAACGGATCTTGTCTTAAAAATGTCAGTCAATCCTGCACGGGTGCTAAGGCTTGATCATATCGGTCTCAAACCCGGCAACCCCGCAGATCTCACAGTCATCGATCTAGAAAAGAGATTTACAATCAATGCTGACACCTTCCGCTCCAAGAGTCGAAACACACCATTTAATGGCTGGCAAGTAAAAGGAAAGGCGGTCATTACAATGGTAGGGGGAAAGGTCGTCTTTAATGACTACTAATGTCGCTAACCTCCTAGTCGTAGATGACGATCTGAGTATGCGTGAGATGCTCGATGTCATGCTCACCTCAGAAGGATACAACATTGAGTATGCTGAAGACGGGTCAAAGGCCATTCGCATGCTCGCAAAGAGAGACTACGACCTTGTTATCTCCGATATCAGAATGGGGCCTGTAGACGGGCTTGCCGTACTCAAAGAGGCAAAGAGACGCTCACCTGAAACGCTGGTTATCATGATCTCTGCTTTTGCAACCACTGAAACAGCTGTTGAGGCAATGAACGACGGCGCCTATGATTACATTCCAAAACCATTCGATGTGGATGAGATGAAGCAGACCATCAGAAACGCATTGGAAAGAAAAACCCTGGAAAATGAAAAGCAAGCCCTGGAAGCTGAACTCAAAAAGACCTACCATTTTGAAAGTATTGTGGGAAATAGTCCGGCGCTAATGAGAATTTACACTACCATCAAGCAGGTAGCTGACACGCGAACCAATGTACTTATCACCGGAGAAAGCGGTACGGGCAAGGAACTGATTGCCAGAGGCATCCATAATAATAGCAGCAGAAAGGATAGCCCCTTTACGGTTATCCACTGTGCAGGAATACCCGAGACGTTGATGGAAAGTGAACTCTTTGGTCACAGAAAAGGGGCCTTCACCGGGGCTGTTGAGAACAAAGAGGGACTCTTTGAGGCAAGCCATGATGGCACGGTCTTCCTTGATGAAATCGCCGAACTTTCACCCACTATACAGGTCAAACTCCTCAGGGTTGTCCACGAAAAGGCCTTCAAACGGGTAGGAGACACCAAAGACATTGAAGTAGACATCCGGATCATTTCAGCGACAAACAAGAACCTCGAAGACGAGGTTATTGCTGGAAACTTCAGAGAAGACCTCTTTTACCGCCTAAATGTAATCCACATTGATACCCCCCCTCTTAGGGAAAGAAAGGAAGACCTGCCTGCCCTAGCTCACCATTTTTTGGAAAAGTTTTCAAAAGAGATGGGAAAATCCATACACAAGCTTTCCTCCTACGCCCTGGATATGCTTGCCACGTATGATTTTCCTGGAAACATAAGAGAGCTCGAAAATATGATCGAAAGAAGTGTAGCCACAGCCACCACCAATATCATCCTGCCGGAAAGCCTTGCTCTGGCCAGCCATAAGCAAACTAAAACACAGCAAGGAGAAACCGTATCTGCCACTCCTGTCATCCAGGACTTCCCGCCAACAGGGATTGATTTGGAAGGCATGTTAGGCAACATGGAAAGACAATATTTATTAAAGGCTATGGAGATGTCTGGAGGGGGCAAGCAAAAAGCCGCCGAACTACTTGGGATTACCATGCGAAACCTGCGCTATCGTTTAGAAAAACTGGAAAAAGAAAAAGCGCAATAGCAGGTTTAAGTTTTTCCGATTCCACGTCGATCATTGTTTGAAACGTTACTTGATACAGTTATGTAGTGCAACCGAAACGCTGAACCATGAACGACCGCGACAAAATTTGTCAAGTTATTGACACTTTTTGTAATTATTCCTGCTTAGGAGGTATTTCGTATTGAAACTATCAAGCCCTGATATTCCAAGAATATCAGGGAACTACATCGATATTGGAAAACATGGCAAAATCGGTATGCTTTTTGCTGAGCTTAACAGCAATCGATTGAAAGAAAAAAAGCAACTTAATTACCTGATAGGATCACAGACAAAGAAAAACAACTGTGAAGGGAGGTGAGGATGTAGAAAGTAGGGGGGCATAAATGACTTGAATAAAACACTTCTAATTTTTTTAAAGCGGCATAGCCGCGCTCCAGAAAATCGGGGAGCGATTATATTAAAGGAGGTTTCACCATGCTTCAAAAGCTAATCCAAAAAAAGAACCAAAAAGGTTTTACCCTTATCGAACTTATGATCGTAATCGCTATCATTGGTATCCTGGCGGCGATCGCTATTCCAAACTTCATAAGCTACAGGAAACGGGCCTATGAAAGATCGGCCCAGTCAGACATGAAAAATGCCTATACTGCGGCAATGGCCTATCTGACGGATTATCCGGGTTGCTCACTAGCATATACTGACTTGACAGGTGGTGGCGGTTTCAGGCCGACCACCAACGTGACTACAGCCGTTCCTGCCTCTGGTGCAGATTGCTTTACACTAACATCTACGCACGTCAGTGGCGACTATACCTTCAGTATTACACAGGATGGTTCCACCTCTAGCGGCAGCTAAATAACCCTCTAACTGATGATGGAAGCAGCCCCAAACTTATGCGAGAAAGGGGTTGCTTCCATCTTTTTTTGTGCCTGACGATTCAGACGCAGTAACCCTCCCGTAATATCCGTTTTGTTTGTACATGATACATTTTGTGCTATTATGAAATAAATGCCATCTCATCAACGTACATGCTCGCGACGGTCTTTGTTGTTGGATTTTGCTCTTTTCAGCACCGTCCTTGCGGTCTATTTGCTTACCACATGCCCGAGCGTGTATGTGGGTGACAGCGGTGAGTTTATCGCCTCCGCCTTTTGCCTCGGCAATGCCCATAATTCCGGCTACCCTCTCTATGCGTTGATCGGAAAGTTGTTCAGTCTAGTTCCTTTTGGAAACATCGCCTTTCGGATCAACATTATGTCAGCCTCTTTCGGTGCCCTGACCGTGTGGCTGATCTACCGGGTTATCGTATGGGAAACACACTCTTTCCTTGCCGCAATATCCGCCGCACTGCTACTTGCCTTTTCCGCCACTTTCTGGTCCCAAACCACCTGCGCAGAGGTCTATACATTCCATGCCTTTTTTGTTGCCTTGATAATAACACTCGTTTTTTGGTGGAAAAAAACGATGTCCCTTGACCGGCTGTGCATACTCGCATTCGTGGCAGGGCTCAGTTTTGCCAATCACCTTCAGACCGTTATGCTTGCCCCTGCGTTATGCTTCTTCATCATATCGTCAGATCACAAGGCCTTGTTAGGTTTCAGGAATTTGTTTTTGTTACTCCTTTTTTTTACGCTCGGTTTGTCTGTTTATCTCTACCTGCCCATTCGCACCGAGGCCGGCTCAGCTATTCACTGGGGAGACCCTGATACGGTTGGAAGTTTCTTTAACCATGTCTTTGCGAGTGCCCACCGTCACGGATATATGTTCAACGAATCATGGGACACATATGGAGCACGACTCGTAAGTGCCATCAAGGAGATGGTCAGACAGTATCACCTATTCCTGGTCTTTGCAGCCATTGGATGGGCGAAAGAAAAGGATGTTAGAAACAAGGTATTCTGGATTCTCATAGTGCTTTTTGACATAATATACACGGTATTTTTAAATACCATCTCTCTAGAGATCACGGCCTTTCAGATCCCCAGTTATGTTGCCCTGGCCATCCTCATTGGCAAAGGCATGGCCGGCATCATGGAATATCGGTTATCGAGTCAGTCATTGAACCGGATCTATCACCTCAGCCTCAAATCTGCGTTTGCATGCTTTCCTATGGTTCTGCTGACCACAAACCTCTATCAAAACGATCAACATATGAACTACACTGCGTACGAATACGGGATGAATATTATGAGAAGTATTCCCAGCGATAGCACCTTGCTTTTGGGCGGGGATAATGTCGTTTTTCCTGTTAGCTATCTCCGATTAGCAGAAAATGCACGTCCCGATGTCGCAATCTACGATCGCTACAATCTGATTTTCAAAATGCCTTTTCTTTATAAAGAAAGCTCGGTTTTTGTCGGTAAATGGGAAGAATTGAGACACATCATAGAAACAGAACTAGCCAGAACTCGAAGGTATGTCTACCTTGCCATGTTTAATGAAAAGGCCTTTTCAAATCAAGAGTGTGATTTGATTCCGCATGGCCTCACATATCGGGTGGTACTTTCAGATCAGCTTGAGTCGGCACTGACAGAAGGGGTTGATCCTTGGCCATTTTATATATGGGAAAGCACGAACAATACTTTCTATCGAGATTACATGAACAGATTGGTTGCGGGCTGCTTTCTCTTCAAGATTGGCAGGGACCTTATCTTGGCGGGAAACCAATCATCTGGGATAGAAATGTTAGAGAAATCCTCGTCTATTGCTCCTAATGATCATGCTTTGCACATAGATCTTGCACTTTTCTATACTGACATGGGTGTGTATAAAAATGCATTATCGGAACTAAAAATCTCTTCCCAATTTGCTACAAACCTTGCCGTTCTGTACAATATCTGGGGATACTATTATGAAAAGATAGGAGAAAACGCCAAAGCAATAGAGGCTTTCGAAAAATCGATCGTTGCAAATCCCAAGGATTCAGATACTTATAATAATTTAGGTTTGTTGTATCTGGAGGCCGACAAACCTGATTCGGCAAAAGATGCATTTGAAAAATCCTTGTCATTAAATCCAAAACAGCCCAAATTGATCAGCTTTCTGAATGAACATGACTTAAGACCAGACATTGTTGAGCAAACAAAAAAGTAATGTATCTCTCTCTAATCATCCCTTTGTACAACGAGGAAAGGTGCCTTGAGGAAAGCTTCAAGGCTGTAAAGGCATACCTCGATACCCTCAAGAAGGACTACGAGATTGTCCTCGTAAATGACGGAAGCTATGACAATACGAGGCTGATTGTTGAAAAAATCGTTGAAAGGAATCCAAAAACCAGCTTGCTAAGCAGCCCCGAAAATAAAGGCAAAGGACATGCTGTCAGAAAGGGTATCCTGGACGCGGCCGGAAAATATGTCATATTCACAGATGCTGACTTGGCCGTGCCGGCTCGTTTTATTGGCACATGTTTGAAAGAACTGGAAAGCGGAAACTCAATGGTTATAGGTTCCAGACATCTACCGGACTCCATTTTCAAGATACGCGAAAAGCCTCTGCGCCAATTTTTGGGTGAAATCTTTCGAAGGTTCGCACAAATTAGCCTGGGTTTGAGGGTCTCTGACATTACATGTGGACTGAAGGGGTTTTCAAGAGAGGCCGCTTTCGATATCTTTTCTCGATCACGAATTGACCGATGGGGTTATGATGCAGAGGTTGTTTCCCTTGCCCAAAGACTCGGATATGACATCAAGGAAGTGCCTGTAGTGTGGCGCCATTCTTTTGACTCTAAAGTAAACGTGGGCATTGATTCTCTTGGCACACTTCTGGAGATATTTCGAATAAGACATTACTTTGCTAGAAAACTATATAACTGCTGAACAAATATGCATTTGGACTATCTTTGGACATGCGATATCACCTTTTTAAAGGGCTAGACTCGTACGAAACAGGACATGAACAAATTCCTTGCCTGAGGCGAGTTTCATCTGAAATCATACCAGTTGTTATCCTCGGGCTATTAGTACTGTCTTTCTTTGCTAAAATCATTTTGACAGGCACCACCCTCTTTGGTTCCGACTTTATCCTCCAATTCCATCCATGGAAGAGATTTGTGTATGATTACGTGCATGCCAATGGCACATTACCATTTTGGAATCCTTATCTCTTTTCCGGTACGCCGTTCATCGCCAATATTCAGGCATCAATGTTCTATCCTCTTGGGTTTCTCTACTATCTGGTGCCGCCTGAATACGCCTACGGATACGCAACAATACTCCACTGCTCTCTGGGGGCCATTTTCATGTTCGTTTTCATGCGGACACTCTCGGTAGCATATTGGGGGGCATTCCTGTCCGCTTTTGTCTTTACATTCAACGGCTATTTCATGGCACACCTTTACGCAGGGCACCTATCTTTTGTGCAAAACTATATATGGATTCCCCTCATATTCTTCTTTGTATATCGATTTGTTAAGACAATCTGTTTTAGGTGGGCGCTGGGCGCCGGGTTGTCGCTTGGGACCCAGATCCTGGGAGGATTTCCTCAAATCGCCTTTTATACTATCCTGGCAATCTTAGCACTAGGCGCCCTTTATATCGGGATTTCCTTAAAGGCCAGGCACGCAAGAAACGCGATCATGACAAGTCTCGGGCTGGTGGTTATCGTAGTCACCGGTTTTGCCTTGGCTGCTATTCAACTTCTTCCGACCCTTGAGTTCATGCAGCTTTCAGGACGTGCCGGAGGCGTAAGCTACTGGTTTGCCACACTCGATTCATTTCACCCCAAGCTGTTTTTATCGTTTCTCATCCCCGACTTCTTTGGAAATGCTGTTGATGGAACCTATTGGTTGAATCCTAAAGACTGGGCTTTTTGGGAAACGTGTGGATATGTCGGCATCCTCCCCCTTTGTCTCATCTTTTTTTCGTGTCTAAACTCTCGGAAGCTTCGCCGTACCCGCTATTTCTTTATAGGCCTTGCTATGCTGGCTCTCTTTCTGGCGTTGGGTAAATACAACCCCCTGTATCCTCTTTTCTACAGTCTGCCAGGTTTTCACAACTTTCGCATCCCTGCCCAGATCTTGTTCCTGTATGTGTTTGCCATTGCCGTGCTATCGGGAATCGGCCTTAACCATTTGCAACAAGGTTCGTTAAGATTTACCAAGAGTTTGGCACTATTCCTTGCTGTAGGCAGTCTGGGATTTTTGTTTCTCATCGTTGTCATCCACTTGTTTCCCTATGATTTCTTTTCCCATCTGTTCAAGACCTTCGCTGAGCAACCCATAGACCCAGCTTCCGCAGAAATGGTGCCACGAAAAATCGTTTTCGCAGTGAGCAGGTCTGCATTACTCTTTTTCAGCGCCGTCTTGTTGCTGGCACTGTGCCACAAAAAAAAGATCGGCAGGGCTCTTTTTAACGGCCTTGTTATTACCATGGTTGTGCTGGACTTGGGCCTATATTCGGTCAAATTTGTCAAGTCTCACGAATTTATTACTTCCAAGGAAAAACAAGACCTTGTCAACCAACTCCAGGACGAACCGGGACAAGGAAGAACACTTACCTCAAACAGCTCCTTTTTGCTTAATGACGGCTTGGTCTATCGATTTGCAAGTATCGGCGGATATGATCCTCTTGTCCTTGAAAGATATATTCTCTATCTGCAGGCAAGTCAGCAGTTACCTCAGCAGAGGCATGTATTAACCACATCTTTTGTCAAGGACTATAATCACAAATTCTTGAGAATGCTAAACCTCAAACGCACGGTGCAGGATAAACGGGTGGTCACCTCGCAAAATTTTCTTCCTAGGGCCTTTGTTGTAGACAAGGCTGTAGTTAAGCAAGCCGAAGAAGTTCTCGATTTTATGAACACTGACACATTTAATCCACTTAAAATGGTTGTGTTGGAACCAGGATCTAAGAAGCTCATGCTGCCACACACCAAAGGAGACAATTTCAAAAGCTCTTGTTCCATTAGATACTATGATAATGAAAATATCCGAATCAAGACTTCGGCTAATCGGGCATGCTACCTTGTCCTAAGCGAGATATTTTACCCTGGATGGGAGGCCAAAGTAGATGCCAAAGAAGTCCCTATTCTTCGTGGTAACTACATGTTCCGCGTCATCCCCCTTAAACCGGGCGAACATCAGGTTGAACTCAGATTTGTTTCATGGCCTTTCCGCATAGGGGCGGCAATATCTCTGCTGACCTTGATCTTTTCTGGAATAGTTATTGCTTTGAGTAGAAGGTGCTACAACCGATCACCAGGCTGACAATAATGATCCAAAATTCTCTCTCTTCGATAGCAAACGCCTCAAAAGGCAGCCCCAGAATTTCATTTCCAGTTGCAATCCTCATCCTATTGGGATTTACAGCAGCCATGTTTGCCGGTGTTTTGCTTTCCACAGAGAAGATTGTTCTCTCAATCCCCCACACAGACCTATTTGATCAGTTTGCCTATTGGCGCGAGTTTGGATTCAGCCAAATGCGTCACGGCAATCTTGCGTTATGGAATCCCCATGTATTTTCAGGCGCGCCGTTTTTTGGGGGACTTCAGTCGGCGTTGCTATATCCCTTGAACATTGTTTACCTGATATTACCCCTGGCTATGGCAATAAATGTCAGCGTTGCCATGCATGTTTTTCTCGTTGGCACATTCATGTATCTATGGGCTTCGCATCGCGGCCTGCACCCGCTAGCATGTCTTTTATCATCGGTTCTACTGATGTTCTGCGGGGCCCATTTCATGCAAATTCAAGCCGGGCATCTACCTCATCTCTGCACCATGACTTGGGCCCCTCTAGTTTTTCTGTCTATTGACGGTTTTTTCAGAAAACCAATGTTACGATGGTGTCTCCTTGGCATGTTTGCCATTACCATGCAGATATTTGCCGGATACCCGCAACACCTCTACTTCACTGCGGTTACCGCCGCACTCTATTCCACGCTTTGCATGGTCAAGGCAAAACAGCGGGTGAGGATATTTCTGGGGCTCTTGAGCATGTATGCCGGAGCTAGTGTCTTGGGCGCGGTTCAATTATTGCCGGCCATTCAGGTTGCTGGTGAAAGTATCAGAAGCGGAGGCCTGTCCTATGAGTTTGCCGCAAGGTTTTCTTTCCCTCCGGAAAATCTTATCACCTTTTTTGCGCCATGCTTTTTTGGTAATGAGACAACCATACCTTATTGGGGACGGTGGTATTTATGGGAAATGTTTCTGTTTGTAGGTGTAACCGGTCTCATGCTTGCAGTGTATGGTTCTTTCTGCGGGAAACGAAGTATTCGCCGGTTTTCAGTGGCCATGGTCGTTACACTCATTTTTCTCGCTTTAGGCGCATATACCCCATTGTTCGGAATTCTTCATGGTAGTATTCCTGGCTTTGATAAGTTTCGGGGTAGTTCGAAGTTCATATTCCAGGCATCCCTTTTCATCACTATGCTTGCGGGCATAGGTTTTGATCACATTGCAAGGCACGGTATTATTAAGCGAAAAACGGTTCTTGCAATATTGATTGTGGGCATGATCTTGGGAACCGCGGCGGTTTGTATACGAAATTCGGCGGAGGAGCCAAACGACACTGGTTGGTGGCGGCACGCCATGTACCAGGTATACGATACAAGCCAGTCTTATCTTCCACAAGAACATTATAGAGATCCTCAGTTTGTCAGAAAAGCTGGTTTTCTTGCATCAAGATCCTTGATGGTTGGTGCAGGCATTTGTGTGCTGCTATCGTTCCTTCTTTTACTTCTAGGTACTTCGCGGAAACTGCCTTATGTAATCGCAATCCTGGCCATGGCCGAAATCTTTGTCTTTGCAAGGATGTCGCTGTCCACATTTCACCTTTCCTCTATTCGAAGTCCCAAGATCGAAAAAATGCTGGCCTCACATCCTGGCGACTATCGCATATTTAACCCTAAAAGACCTGATGCTGCCATGTCAATGGGTGTAAACGATATTTGGGGATATGACTCTGTTGTATTGAAGCGCTACGCAGAGTTTATGACATTTACCCAAGGAAATCCCCCTAATGAAGCATCTCAGTATGTTGAGTTTACAAGACTTCATAGGCTTTACAAGATGCTTCGATGCCGCTTTTCCTTTATTCCTACTAAGGGCAAGGGGGGCAAAGTGGAAGTCATTGAAAGTGAAGATGTTATGCCACGACTGCAATTAATCCAGGATTATGCGGTCATGAAAGATCGGGATGAGATTTTCGATATAATGGAAGGGCCTTCTTTTGATCCACGCCAAAAGGTAATTCTGGAAACGCACCCTCAGCCCGAACCTGTTGTTTCTGAAAAAAAAGGGACCGCTTCTGTGATTGATTCCTCTAGCGATCATCTTACCGTTGAAGCAGATTTGCCGGGTCCGGCGATTTTGCTGATTACAGATACATACAGCGACGGCTGGCACGCCCGTGCCTTGCCGGGAAGCAGTCAGCAGGAATACGTTGTCATGCCTGCAAACTACATCCTGCGTGCTATCCCTCTTTCGAGAGGATATCACCGTATTCGTATCGAGTACAAACCGCTGACCTTTCAGATAGGAAAATGGATATCAATGGGATCATTTGTTTCCTGTATGATATTTCTTGGATGGCACTTGCGAAAAAAGAGTATAATGGGGGGTCATTACCGTTCATTCCTGTGATGAAGAGCGGATATGATCAAGAACTAAAAGCTCGCTCAAAAATAAGTTCGCAGGATCAGCGTTCCGCAACTGGAGAAGCCACATAAGATGTATAAAAACAACAAGGTGGTAGTTGTTATGCCGGCCTATAATGCCGCCAAGACACTCCGGATGACCTATGATGAGATTATGTCTCAGGGTGTGGTAGATCTGGTTATTATAGTCGATGACGCCAGCCAAGATGATACCGCAGCTATGGCGAGGACTCTGCCAAACACAAAAGTTTATATTCATGAAACCAATCGAGGGTACGGCGGCAATCAAAAGACATGTTACAAGATGGCATTGAATGAGGGGGCCGATATCATCATAATGGTCCATCCCGATTATCAGTACACACCTAAGCTGATTCCGGCCATGACCTCCTTGATTGGTAATGGTCTTTACCATTGTGTGTTAGGCTCCAGAATCCTTGGAGGATATGCGCTGAAAGGAGGAATGCCGATTTGGAAGTTTGTCTCGAATCGTTTCCTGACCTTTGTAGAAAATATATTCCTTGGAGCAAAGCTTTCCGAATATCACACAGGATACAGGGCATTTTCCCGCATCTTGTTGGAGCAGTTACCACTTGAGGTCAATTCTAATGACTATCTCTTTGATAACCAGATGCTCGCTCAAATCGTGTGGCGTGGTTTCACGATTGCAGAGATCAGTTGCCCCACAAAATATTTTGGCGAGGCTTCATCGATAGGCCTGATTCGAAGCATCAAGTACGGCTTTGGATGTCTTTTTACAGCCTTCGTTTTCCGTCTGGCGAAGATGAAAATTTTTCCAAGGCGCTTTATATTAGACCAGACCATGATGAGGCACGTTACAATCTAGACCTTGCTCTACGGATTATGGACAAAACCCACGACACGCACTCAATTATTACTGAAAGTCAGTGAAGAAACGGGTCGTCCATAGCCATCCAGCGTTTCAAGAGTCCAATCGATTCATGCGGTTAGAGCGATTTATTGGTTGTTGACATAGTCTAAATGACCTGGTATAATTTGGCTCAGCATGTCAGGAACACAGGAACAGGAAATCTTGGCGTACCGGAGGGGTTAAGATATGGAAAGCTATAATTTGACGGAAGCCAAGGCCAAGTTATCCGCGATTATCAGCCGTGTAGCCTTTGCGCGAAAGAATGTTACTATCAGGCGAAAAGGCAAAAATGTAGCGGTGGTGGTGCCGTATGAGGAATATCTGCACAAATGGGCAGGGAGTGCCGGTGGCAAGGGATTGTTGTCGGCAAAGGGGGCTTTAGCCGATATAGTTGATATTGATGAATTCGTCGAAGATATCTACAAGGCCAGAGAGGAATCTGTCGACAGAAACGAAACGGGCGTGTAATGTACTTGTTTGATACGGATTGTCTTAGCAATATCGTAAAAAAGCATCCATCCCCTTTGTTGTTGAAGAAACTCAACGTCCTTCCGCAGGAGTTTCAGTTTTCAACCTCTGTAAATGTTTGTGAGATATACTACGGGGCTTACCGTTCGAAAAACAGAAAAAGAATCCTCAAGGCCTACGAGGAAAAGGTTTTTCCGAATTTGAATATCCTCGCTTTTGATACGGAAAGCGGAAGGATTTGTGGCCGCCTGAAGGCCGGATTAGAAAAGAAGGGCCTGCCAAAAAGCGAGCCTGACTTACGCATTGCCGCTATTGCCATTCAGCACAACATGGTTTTGGTTACCGGAAACACGAGGCATTTCAAGGGTATTCCAGGGCTTAATGTCGAGGATTGGATTAACGGCATATAGTAAGATAGTACACCCATCCACAAAGATCCCTTCCATAATTTTTATTGACAAGTAATACAATCAATGTTAGCGGAGTGTAATTCAGGTTGTTCTTTTAAGATTTTAGTGCGTTATATTAGAGAGCTGTTTAAGCGGGACAGAATGCCCCGCATAACCACAACGAGCCTTCAGCGCTTACAAAAAAGGAGGGGGCGATGGTAGACACAAATAGCTGGGACTGGGATGTAGGTGAAAAGGTTCTGGCAAATACCGACAGCTGGAAGGACAAGTTTGAGTGGGTAGAAGAGTTCCAGGCAAGCCCTGACGGAGAAAAAGTAGCTGCAATCGTTAAGACTGGAGACGCCGAATTCAGTGTTTGCGAGAATGGCCGGCAGTGGGAGAATACCTTTGACAAGTGCT
>MAVP01000008.1 GCA_001751075.1 Desulfobacterales bacterium S7086C20
ATTATTACGGTAGGGGTCTTCTCTCTAACAAACAAGGAATTCACCCTTCCTATCATTGCCGCCTTACTTACCATTATCGGATATTCCCTAAATGATACGATTATTGTCTTTGACCGCATCCGTGAAAATACTCGCAAACACCACAAGCAGCCGTATCATGAAATCATAAACCGAAGTATTAACGAGACATTAAGCCGAACACTGCTAACCTCAGCAACAACCATGACTGTCATTGTAGCCCTCTTTTTGTTAGGAGGCGGCATCATTCACGATTTTGCCTTTGCCCTGATTATCGGTGTCAGCATAGGAACTTATTCCTCCATTTATGTTGCAAGCCCGGTACTTCTAATATGGCAACAAGCTACAAAAACATCAAAAACGACATTGAAACATCGTATCAAACCAAAGCGAAGATAAGGCATAACTTGATCAGAAACGGAGGGGGGCACTATGTGTAATCTTTACACACACCGGATCTGGCAAGGATTCGTTCTAACTATTATTCTTGTTCTAATGCTGCCGGCCTGTACTTCATTCAAGGGGATGTTCGGTCCAGAGGAAGATCCAAAGATAGCCGCACTTCAACGGGAAACTCGCCAAGTTTCAAGATCGAATACGGCCACCCAAAGGGCCGTAAAAGACCTCTACAACAAGCTCGACACCCTGGACGACAAACTCTTGGATATAGAAGAAAAGCTCGAAGACCTGGCAGACCGGGAGCCCATCTTAATTACACCAGGCAAGATCACATTGCCGTCTAATGCAGAGCAAAAGGACCAGGAACGTATAACCAGCGAGAAAATAGAATCCCCTGAAAAAGAAAAACCCCCAACGACCGTACCCAAGAAAAGGGGCGTTGTGAAAGAGAAAAGGAGGTCCGTTTCTTCCACAAAACCAACCCCAGAGGTCGAATACAACAAGGCATACAAGGCATACACTTCTACGCGCTATGACGAGGCCCTTGCATTGTTTAATGAACTCCTGAAAGAGCACCCAACGCATCACCTTGCCGACAATGCACAATATTGGATTGGGGAAATTTACTATGATATCGAAAACTTCCCAAAGGCAATCCTTTCCTTTAAGGAGGTTGTAACCAAATACCCACAAGAAAATAAGGCTGCTGACGCATTACTGAAGATCGGCTACGCCTACAGTGCACTGGATGATCCGAGTAATGCCCGTACCTTCCTAAAAAGGGTTATAAAAAACTATCCTTTCAGCGATGCAGAAGCCAAGGCAAGGGCAAAGTTGAAAGAACTCGAAAATCTGCGCTAAGGAAGGTAGCGCCCTAACCGAAATGAACTCTCTGGCATTCTGGCTTGCGCTAAAGGAAATACGGGGGATAGGCAATCGGCTCTTCCTGCAACTGATTGAACATTTTGGCGAACCGGAAAATATCTTAAACGCCTCTCGGAAAGAACTTCAAGCGGCAGGGAGAATACCAGAGGCCCTCGCATCACGTATCGTAAAACATAAAGTTCACGCACACATTAAAGAAGAACTTGAACTTGTATCCGCAAACAACGGCAATTTAATTACTTTTTTAGATCCTAACTACCCTGCCCTCTTGCGCCAGATCGCCGACCCTCCTCCATATCTCTATGTGTACGGCAACCTCCGTCCTGACAGCGCCAATATCGCCATTGTAGGATCGCGAAACGCCACCACATATGGACGAACAACAACTGAGCGTTTGAGTGCGAATCTGGCTTCCTGCGGCCTTACAATAGTCAGTGGTATGGCTAGGGGGATTGACTCCGCCGCCCACAGGGGGGCATTATCCGCTCAGGGTGAGACAATTGCAGTGTTGGGGTGCGGACTTGGCACCATCTATCCTCCAGAAAATAAAAGGCTTTTTCACGAAATTGCCAAGAACGGGGCCGTTATTTCTGAGTTTGCCTTTCATGCACCACCAGAGGCCCATCATTTTCCAATACGAAACCGCATTATCAGTGGGCTTGCCTTGGGAACTGTTATCGTGGAAGCAACGCAGAAAAGTGGAAGTCTCATCACGGCTCGACTTGCTGCAGAACAGGGTCGAGAAGTCTTTGCCGTCCCGGGAAGCATTACGTCCTTTAAGAGTATGGGTACCCACAAGTTGATAAAGCAAGGCGCAAAATTGGTAGAACATGTAAATGACATTTTAGAAGAACTCAATATCAAGGAAAAGGCCGCTCGCCCTGGGCATCCAAAGCAACCTGTCATAGAAACGACAGCTGAAGAAAAAAGAATACTTGATGAACTGAGTCCATATCCGATACATATAGACAATATCCTCAGGCAGGTGCCATTATCTCCGGGCAAGGTTTCGAGCCTACTGCTTCAGCTGGAATTAAAAGGGCTGGTAAACCAAAGTCCCGGCAAACTTTTTGCTAGGTTTGAAGGCTGATCAGTTGCCGGTTGTCCCGCCTACGCTTTGAGAAGCTTCGGCGCGGCAAGCAGTGATTAGTTGCTGGTTGTCAGTTTGAACATTTTGAACAAGCGAAGCAATTGAACGTCTTGAACCTTTTGCCTTGAACCTGTGAACGTACAAACCCCGGAACCTATAAACCTAAACAGCACTAGAAAGGACTACTCTTGAGTAAATCACTTGTCATCGTTGAATCACCCACAAAGACCAGAACGCTAAAGAAGTATCTGGGACCCAACTTTGATGTAGCATCCACTGTTGGACACATCAAGGATCTTCCGGTAAAGGAGCTTGGTATCTCCATAGAGGAAGGATTCAAACCAAAATACGACGTTATTCAAGGCAAGGAAAAGGTCATCCGCTCCCTAAAAAAGGCCGCTGCCAACCTTGAGGATATTTACCTGGCGCCCGACCCGGATCGGGAGGGAGAGGCTATAGCCTGGCATACCGCGGAAGTGCTGAAAAAAAAGGGACGCAAGTTCTATCGTGTCCTTTTTTATGAACTTACCAAAGACGGCATCCGCACCGCCATGAAAAGCCCTACACAGCTTGATCGGAACAAGTTTGATTCCCAACAGACAAGGAGAATCCTTGACCGTCTTGTTGGTTATCAGATCTCTCCGGTGCTATGGAAAAAGGTTCAGCGAGGCTTAAGTGCTGGCCGCGTTCAGTCAGTAACAGTTCGAATAATCTGCGACCGAGAGAGACAGGTCCAGGCCTTCGAACCAATGGAATACTGGAGCATTACGGCACAACTGGAAGGTGACGACCCGCCGGCATTTTTTGCCAAGCTAACAAAAAAGAACAACAAAAAGATCACGATCCCAAATGAAAAGGCAGCAACGGCAATCTTAAAGGATCTAGAAAGCGCGGCCTTTACAATAGAGAAAGTCCAAAAAAAGGCACAACGCAGAAGACCCTTGGCGCCTTTTACCACCAGCAAGCTTCAGCAGGAAGCGATTCGAAAGCTCCGTTTTTCGGCCAGAAAAACGATGACCGTTGCCCAACAGCTCTACGAAGGTCTGGAAATGGGCCCAGGAGAACCGACAGGCCTTATTACATACATGCGAACCGATTCTACTCGTATCGCCCAAGAGGCGGTTGACGAATCCAGACAACTGATCCAACAGGACTTTGGCAACGAATATATTCCAAATACACCTAACATCTTTAAAAATAAAAAGGGCGCGCAAGATGCCCACGAGGCTATACGACCTACTTCCGTATTTCGGAAGCCGGAAGAGATTTCCCGGTTTCTTACACCGGATCAACTGGCCCTTTATGACTTGATCTGGAAACGTTTTGTGGCATCTCAGATGAAACCCGCAGTTTTTGACCAAACATCGATTACCATATCCGCCCCTCCTTATACCTTTCATGTCTCCGGATCTATTCTCCGTTTCCCCGGTTTTATGGCCCTCTATATTGCGTCAAGTGAAGACGAAACCTCCTTAAACGGCAAGGAAACAACGCTACCTCCACTATCGGAACAGATGGTCCTTAAGTGTCACAAAATTGATCCGAAACAGCACTTTACCCAGCCACCTCCACGGTTTTCCGAGGCCTCTCTGGTCAAGGAGCTGGAAGAAAATGGCATTGGCAGGCCAAGCACCTATGCCGCTATCTTGTCCACTATCAGGGGCAAGGGATACGTAGATCTGATCAAGGGCTATTTCAGGCCGACAGAACTCGGCTTTATTGTCAACGACCTTCTGATGGAAGGGTTTCCAGACATCTTGGATGTCGATTTTACAGCTCAATTAGAAGAGAATCTCGACAACATCGAACAAGGAACAACGGATTCTATGACTGTACTCAAAGAATTTTATCGCTCTTTCAGCAAAAGCCTGGAACAGGCGGAAAAACAGCTACAAGGCGTTAAAGGCGAAGGGCTTTCTGTTGATATCCAGTGTCCGATATGCAACAAACCTATGAAAATCAAGTTAGGGAAAAATGGTCCCTTTATCGCCTGTTCCGGCTACCCGGAGTGTACTTTTACACAAAATTACAACCGTAATGAGAAGGGTGTAATTGAAGCCGCTCGCCCTAAAAAAGACGAGCCGACAGATGAAATATGCGAAAAATGTAAAAGCTCAATGGTTAAAAAAGAAGGACGTTTTGGTCCATTCCTGGCATGCTCTGCCTATCCAGAGTGCAAGAATACACGCTCATTAGGAGGAAGCAACCAGACTAAGTCCGAGCCGACCGGAGTCAGATGCCCGGAGAAGAGATGTGACGGCGACCTTGTTTCTCGCCGAACAAAAAAGGGAAAGCCTTTCTACGGTTGCAACCGTTACCCCGCTTGTACCTTCGCCCTTTGGAATAAACCGGTACCACAGCCGTGCCCCAAATGCGGTGCTCATTTTGTCATAGAACGAAAAACCAAAAGGGATGGATTACACTTAAAATGTTTCGATAAAACATGTAGTTATAAGGAGTTACGGGATTCGGATGAGCTAGAGTGAGTATAAGGATTCTTCTTGCAGACGATCATACAATCATGCAGGTAGGCCTTTGCGCCTTGATCGAGAAAGAATCTGATATGAAGATAATCGCAGAGGCTGTAAATGGACGCGAGACAGAAAAGTTAAGTGCCGGCCGTTTGCCCCATGTAGTGATCATGGATATCAGTATGCCAGATCTAAACGGCATACGCCATGGCTTGACCTCCCTCCAACATTGACGACTTCGCAAAAAGTCCATCTGAGGTGTACGATAAGTACGCCTCATTCCTCAAGATAGCGCCACTGAAGTGGCTTGAGGACAGTATGCGCGCCTTGCATCCGGAGCTTTTTACTGTGTCGTCTGTTTGTGGACTTTTTACGAGTCCATCAACATTGACTTTTTCATAGATTTATACTACTTTAATGTAATATCTCGTAAGTTTTCAATAACTCAGAGTACGGAGAATATTTTTAACTATGACCATCGATTTTGAGGATCTTAAAGTCATCTCATTTGAAACACGCCAAGCCGACAAGATCGCCGATCTTATCATTCAGGCAGGAGGCCGACCAGTCGTTGTGCCAAGCATGCGTGAAGTCCCTCTTGAACAAAACACAGAGGCACTCCGGTTTGCCAAATTACTCCTTGCAGGCTGGATTGACGCCTTGGCGCTTATGACGGGAGTGGGCACAAGGCTTTTGGTAGAAAGTGTTGCCACTAAATATGACACAGGGCAATTCATTGAGGCTCTAAGGCAAACGGAAATCATCGCCCTTGGTCCCAAACCTGTTGCAGCATTGCAAGAACTCGGGTTATCACCCACAATTAGCGTTCCAGAACCATATACGTGGCATGACTTGCTTGACATATTGGATGAAAAATACCCGATAACCGAGAAACGCATAGCAGTCCAGGAATATGGACAATCAAATCCGGAATTGGTTGAAGGACTCAGGGAACGTGGGGCTGAGGTAATAAGTGTGCCTCTTTATCGCTGGGAATTGCCCGAAGACCTAACTCCTCTGCATAACGCCGCCAGGGATATCATTTCTGAGAACCCCAGGAAGGTAGACTTGTGCCTCTTTACCAGCGCCACACAGGTCCGTCATCTTTTTAAAGTTGCCGAGATGGATGGTATAGCGGAGCAACTACGTGAGGCATTCAAGAAGGTTTGTATCGCCTCCGTTGGACCTATCGCGAGCAGAGCTATTGCAGAACAAGGTCTGACTGTCGATTTCGAACCGGATAGAACGAATATGGTTCATCTGGTCCGCGAGACAGCACGCCGCGGGAAAGATTTGTTGCTAAAGAAACGTACAGCTTTTGCAAATGGCATTAACACGAATGAATGGCGCCTTACGGATATGATATGGGAAAAACAACCCGGCAAGGTCTCCCCTGCCAAGGATTCTGTCTTTGTCAAGGCATGCCGATGCGAAAAAACTCCTTACACACCTATTTGGATAATGAGACAGGCCGGACGATATCAGCGGGAATATCTCAAGATTCGAAAAAATGTAACTATGCTCGAATTGTGTAAAACTCCTGAACTTGCTGCCGAGGTAACCTTAATGGCTGTAGACCGACTCGGTGTCGATGCTGCGATTATCTTTGCTGATATTCTCCTTATCACCCAACCTATGGGGTGTGATTTAGACTTTGTTAAAGGCCAAGGCCCTGTTATCTTTAATCCGATAAGCACACGCCAAGACGTAGATCGACTTCAAGAACCGGACGCAACTGAATTTACATATCTATTTGATGCCATCAAGATCACTCGCCGAGCCTTGAGGCCGGATATTGGATTGATAGGCTTTGCGGGAGCGCCATTTACGATTGCATCCTATATGATAGAAGGGGGCAAATCCGCCAATTATGCGAAAACCAAGACCATGATGTATCAGGATAAGGGGGCATGGGATGCCCTGATGGAAAAACTGACCAATGTTTTAGTAGAATATCTTAATGGCCAGATCGCTTCAGGCGCTGATGTAGTCCAGATCTTCGACAGTTGGGTAGGTTCCCTGTCTCCCGATGATTACAAATTGTACGTAATGCCCCACGTAAAGCAACTAATCAGTCGTATTGACAAATCCGCCCCCGTAATCAATTTTAGCACCGGCAATCCCATGCTTTTGCCATTGATGAAAGAAGCCGGCGGTGATGTGATTGGCCTTGACTGGCGTTGCGATCTTGCACAGGCCTGGTCTTTATTAGGCAACGACGTTGCTGTGATGGGAAATATGGACCCGGTGGTGCTTTATACATCCGCCGAACAAATACGCGCCCAGGTTCAAAAGATCTTGGATAAGGCCGAAGGACGTCCAGGTCACATCTTCAATTTGGGCCATGGGATCCTTCCCGATATGCCCCCGGAGAACGTAGCCGAACTAGTGGATGCAGTGCATGAATTGTCCGCAAGGTGATAGACTCGGAGATGCCGTACTACTAATCGCATTTGGCGGGCCCGAGTGCCTTGAAGATATCCGCCCATTCCTGGTCAAGGTCACCAAAGGCCGCGTTCCGGAAAAACGCCTTAAAAGCGTTGCCACTCATTATGAACTCTTTGGGGGGAAATCTCCTGTAAATGAGGTGACCTTTGCCCAGGCCGATGCCTTGAAAAAGGCGCTTGAGGGCAGCGGCGCCACCCTGCCCGTCTATGTGGGAATGAGAAACTGGCGCCCTTTTCTGGCAGACACACTCCGACAGATACACGACGATGGTGTTGGGTCTCTAGTAGGAATGATTATGTCAGTATTTGAAAGTAAATCAAGCTGGGAACAGTATCAAACAGATGTTTCTGAGGCAATGAGTGAAACGGGAATTGATTTTAATGTATCCTATACAAAACCTTTTTTTGACGAACCCGGCTTTGCCACAACAATGTCAAGACACATAACAGATTGCCTGAATAATGTTCCACAAAATCGTCGTGGCGCTACATACATTGTATTTACAGCCCACAGTCTGCCGCACAGCGATCCACAAGCACGTTTATATACAAAACAATTAAATGCCTCTTCAATACGTATAGCTGAGAGCTTGAGTCAAAGCAATTTTCAGATAGCCTATCAAAGTCGGAGTGGCAGACCCCAAGATCCGTGGCTTGAACCTGATGTTAATGATGTGTTAAAGAAGCTGGCCGAACAGGGTGTCAAGGATGTTGTAATTGCGCCCATCGGTTTTGTGTGTGACAATATTGAAGTACTATACGATCTGGATATCCAAGCCAAGGAAACTGCAAAAGGATCAGGAATCAATATGCTCCGAGCTAAAACCGTGAGCGATGATCCGGAGTTTATCAAAACAATGGCAGGGCTTGTAACCAGTGTTTTGACTTAAGCAAAAGAGATCATCTCCAAAACGATTATATTTCTTGTTTGGAATATCGCTGTTTTCAACCGAATAACCTTTTTAGTGCCGGCTTGTCCGGGTTGGATATTAGGAAAGAACAATTATTCAGGCTAAAACGGTGAACCTGTGAATGCTAACAAAAACATTATCATAATCGGCGGGGGCATTACCGGCTTAAGCGCTGCCCACCGACTGTCGGAACTAGCTGTCAAAAACGGCTATGCCTTAGATATAACGCTTATCGAGGCCCGCAATCGCCTCGGCGGAGTGATACACACAGTAAAGCAGGACGGCTTTCTCATCGATTCCGGACCAGATAATTTTGTTACTATCAAGCCGTGGGCCATGGCATTGGTACGACGTTTGGGCCTTGAATCGGAGTTGATAACGACCAACGAGGCCCACAGGTCTGCAATGGTCGTTCGCAACGGAAAACTGTTGCCTATACCGGAAGGATTTCTCCTTATGGCTCCCACAAAGGTCATGCCTGTGCTGACCAGCCCGGTCTTTTCCGTGCTGGGAAAGCTCAGGATGGGTATGGAGTTGTTCATACCCGGAAAGAAAAATAACAAGGATGAATCATTAGCCTCCTTTGTTATTAGACGTTTTGGTCGCGAAGCCCTGGACCGCGTTGTACAACCCTTAATTAGCGGCATATACACGGCAAGACCGGAAAATCTCAGCCTGCGCGCAACAATGCCGCGTTTTTTGGACTTGGAAGCCAAGTACGGTAGTATTATTCGTGGAATGCGAAGTGAAGGGAAAAACCGGAAGACCACCGAAAGTGGCGCCAGATACGGGATGTTTGTCACCTTAAAAGAAGGCTTGCAAACGCTGATCTCGGCTCTAGAAGATCGTCTCGGTCACATCTCTTTTCGCCTAAACACACATGTTGCCGAGGTGAGAAAAGGCTTGAAAGACCGATCTCAGTCATGGACCGTCAAACTTGATGACGGCACGTCCATGGAAACGGATGGGATCATAATCACAGGGCCCTCAAAACACGCTGCAAGTCTCGTCAGAGGCATAGATCCAAACTTGGCCGATCAGTTGTCAGCTGTGCAATATGCCTCGTCCGCTGTTGTCCACCTTGCTTATAAGAGAGACCAAATAGCCCACCCTTTGGATGCCTTCGGCTGTGTGGTCCCTATCACTGAAAGGCGAAATATCATTGCCGCTTCTTTTAGCAGTATAAAATACGACGGGCGAGCACCCGACGGCTCAGTCCTGCTCAGAGCCTTTATGGGCGGTGCATTACAACCAGATATGCCGATGCGTGATGATAAAGACTTAGTTGCAGCTGCCCGCTTCGACCTGGACAACTTCCTCGGCATTAGCACTGCACCACAGTTCACTCTTATAAGCCGCTGGCCTGACTCCATGGCACAGTACAAGGTTGGTCACTTGGGTCAGATAAAGATGATGCGCGAGCAACTTGGCAAACATCAAGGACTACAACTGGCAGGAAACGGTTTTGAGGGGGTCGGTATTCCGGATTGTGTTCGAGCCGGGGAGAGCGCTGCTGAAGATCTGGCTAAAGATCTGGGGTAATCGTATCCAGTACCTCCCTTATTTTCCAGGAAAGTTGTTTCATATTAAAGGGCTTTTGTATAAAGGCGTTACAACCCTGTTTTAACATATTCGTTACTTCACTGGTAACGCTATATCCACTGGCAAGAAGGACCACGATATCAGGGTTAATCTCTTTTAGTTTCTCATAGGTCTCTCTGCCACCAATGCCGGGCATGACCATATCGAGTATTACCAAGTCGACTTCATCTGGATTATCCTCCACCACTTCTACCGCCTCAACACCACCTCCCGCCATGAGTACGTTATAGCCCATTTCTTCCAGCATTTGGCTGCCAACGTCAAGAATCATCTTCTCGTCATCTACAAGCAAAACGGTTTCCGTACCTTTTACCACATCACTCGAATGTGGAGTAGCCGAGGCTTGTGTTATTTTATCTTTTGAGACAGGCAGATAGATGTTGAATGTTGTACCGTGTCCCCTTTCACTATAGACTGTAATTACCCCGGAATGGTTGTTTATCGTACGCTTAGAGAAGGCAAGCCCCAGACCCTTTCCCACTCCTTTTCCTTTGGTTGTAAAAAGTGGCTCAAAGATCCTTTCTTGGGTTTCGTGATCCATGCCAATTCCTGTATCAGTAACAGAAATCTTTACATATTCTCCCTTTGGAACCCCGAAAAATTCGGCATATTCACCATCAAATTGAATGTTTTCAGTCTGTAGGTTCAGTTCCCCACCGTTAGGCATAGCCTCCCAGGCATTTAGATAGATGTTGAGCAACACCTGCTCTATCTGTCCCTCATCTAGGTCGCTCATCCAGATATCTTTCTGAAATCTCGTATATATCTTTAGTTTTTTTCTGCTTGGGAAAAACTGCTCTACACTCCTTTTTATCAACTTGTTGAGGTTGATTGCCTTGACATCGTATTTTGCTTGCGTTGTGAAGCCAAGGAGTTGTTTGGTAAGCTCGTGCCCCCTGTTAACATGTGCCTCGATTTTATCCAGCTTTTCATGCCCAGGCTGGGATGCGTCTGTCTCCGACATCATCAATGAGGTATATCCTTGAATTCCCATCAACAGATTGTTGAATTCATGGGCCACGACACCTGCTAGAAAACTGATGGCTTCAAGCTTTTTGTCGTGCTGAGCCACCCTTTCAAGGCGCTTTTGCTCAGTCACATCCTTTAAGTTCAGACAATATCCTTTTAGCTTACTATTCTCATCTACAATAAGAGAACTAGTACAAATAAACGTTCCGCCCAGGTGCGGTTCTGTCATCTCTTTACTATGGGATTTCAAGGTCTTTTCACTAAGTAGGAGCGGGCACCCATCCACCGGCTTGCCCTCGCGGTGTACAATCTCGCAACATTTTTTCCCTGTCAAGTTTGCCCTGGTCGTATTAAACTGCTCGGTTGCTTTCCTGTTTGCTCGAATAACATTTTTATCTCTGTCAAGGACTATTACTATATCGGTCAATGAATCAAATACGTTTTCCCAGTAATCATCTGACTCAACTGTTCTGTGGAAATCGTGGCTTCCATGGGCCACTAGTTTTTCTAGTTCTTCAACCTTTTCTTGCAGCTCTTCGTAACTGCACATAAAATCCATCATCTTTTCCTTTAATTTCGATTCAGTGATAGGTTGGTGTGTCTTTGTCCTTTTTCTCCTTATAGCCGTCAATGACCGTAAAGCCCGATCGTTTTCTTTTTAGCCGCCATGCGCTAAATGTAAGGTACATCAACTTAAAATCAAAGACATTTCTTGGATTCCTGAAATATACGTAGCCGAAAAGGATACCGCCGAGATGATATGCGCCGTGTGGGTTGGCCTTTGCCAGAAAAGTCAAGGCAGTAATAATTATTATCCCATAGCTCAAATACTTTGCTTTTACGGGTAGAATGAACATGAGAAGTATTGTGGCTTCAGGTCTCAGCAGTCCGAAAATAACGATCAGGGACAACAAACTTGGCATCATGCCTAAAAAGGGGACATTAAAACCTGAAACACCACTGAAAGCAAGTCCACACAAGGCCCCTCCAAGTGCTGAAGCATAGAAAAGGGTCAAAAATCGTTTTGGGCCAAAGGCGTCTTCAACTGGTGCGGCAAAAAAGTAGAAGACTATGCAACTAATCAAAAAGCTTAAAGGTGAGTATGGATTATGGATGAAAGGATGCGTGAAAATCTCCCAGAAGTGAAAGCTACCACTTCCCAATGGAGAGAGCTTAAGGACAGAGACAACCGGAATCTTAAGCCAGTGTTCAAATATAAGTTCCAATACATAGATTGTCCCGTATACAAATAAAAGCTTTTTGCCAAGCTGCGTCAACTGGGAACCAAATCCAAAGGATGTTTTCATATTTTTTGAATTAGATGTTTGTTTTTTATTCGACGTTGGACGTTCGATGTTTGACGTTCAAAACAACCCTTTACATCAACTAATCGGGAGAAGAACCAAAAATGCTAACTGTTATCTCCATCCAGGAGATTTCCTAAACCGCCAAGAATGGAACCTTCCCCCTTACTTCCACCACGTCGGGGTGCGGCCTGCAGCATTCTTCCTGCGAGTCGGGAAAATGGTAGCGACTGTAACCAGACCTTTCCAGGACCGTGTAGCGTGGCAAAGAAAAGCCCCTCCCCGCCGAACAATGCGGTTTTGATATTTCCTGCCTGCTCTATTTCGAATTGGACACTCTTTTCAAGGGCCATTAAACAACCAGTATCTACATGAAGGGTTTGGCCTGCCTTTAATTCCCGCTCCGCCACAGTACCTCCGGCATGCATAAAGACGAGCCCGTCACCTTCCAATTTCTGCATAATGAAGCCTTCTCCTCCGAAGAGTCCCGTCAGGATTTTTCGTTGGAAATGGATCCCTATCGAAACCCCTTTGGCAGCGCAAAGAAAGCTGTCTTTTTGACAAATCAAACAACCGCCAACATTGGTAAGTGTTACCGGAATGATATTGCCGGGATACGGCGCACCAAAGGCAACATGCGCCTTGCCCTGTCCTTTGTGCGTAAAGACCGTCATAAAAAGGCTTTCTCCAGTCAACAACCGCTTTCCCGCACCCAACAATTTGTCCATAAACCCACCGCCGCCGGAACCAGATCCATCGCCAAATATGGTTTCCATCTGAACCAACGGGTCCTTGTACATCATTGCACCCGCCTCGGCCACCGCACTTTCCTCTGGATCAAGTTCAATCTCGACAAACTGCATCTCTGAGCCAAAGATCTTAAAATCAATCTCATCCGAGGATCGAGTTGCAGTCGGCGGGGGCATCATATCGCGTGCCGCAATCCGACTCAGTTCAGCAACCTGAGAAACAGGCAACCACTCTGCGAAGCCCTGACGCCAGGCAAGCCCCTTCGGATTGGCTTGTGCCTGGGACTCAGCTTCCGACTGGTCTATCGGACCGACCTGCTTACCATCGTAACTCAAATACCACTGAGACATACCTCACCCTCCTTTAATCATTACCCCGACCTTCTAGCCATTAAGTAAGAGGGGGCTTTTTGATTTTTTTCGGAAGTAGCAGAAACAGTTAGATGTTTTGCTCAACTAAACCTATGTAAGATTTCTTTAGATATCCTTGCCGGCAACTCGTAGCAAACATGTGAATCCTGGACACTGCGCACGGCATCGCTTGATGATTGCATCAATCGATTTGAACACTTAGAACAATCCCAAGATTGCCACCTATGATCCACGGCATAATCCAAGCAATCGCCATAGTAAGAGCACTGCAAGTTTCTCTGCCCCGTCTTGTTCGTAGGGTTAGCACTCGGTGTCATAACAGTCCCTCCGGTACAGTTTTCCCTCCTCATCGGCACATTTAAGAGGAAACTCAAGGAACTGCTAAGAATCTGAAACAAGTCGAGACCTTTGAAAAATGTTCAATTTTGTTCAAGGCTAAGGCAGGCAAAAAATGTTAGCGCTAACGCTTCACTTCGTGTAACCACAGAAATACATTGAGTATTCCGAGGATTCAACTTTGAGCCTAACGCCGGAATTGGACAAAAGTGGGCGTTTTGCAAAGGTCTCAATTCAGTGTCTTATATTATCCTAAGTACCAAGCCTTTTCCTTATCACCTCGGCAATCTCGTCGGAGAATCTTTCCGTCTCCTCCTTCGTCGGACTTTCCACCATGATCCGGCATATTGGCTGGGTACCTGAATAGCGCACAAGCACCCTGCCCTTCTCCCCAAGTAAGCCTTCTACACGCTCTATGGCTGCAACTATTTCAGGTATATCTTCTATGGGCCGTTTTACCTGTACCTCTACATTAATCAGCCTTTGGGGGAAAACCTTCATAAGACCAGCAACTTCGTCAACGGCCTTACCACTGGTCTTTATTATCTGGGAAACTTTCAACGCTGCAAGGATCCCGTCTCCCGTTGTATGATGATCCAGAAAAATCATGTGACCCGAGTCCTCCCCACCAAGGCACGCCCCCCTTGTCAGCATCTCCCGTAAGACATGCCTGTCTCCAACCTTGGTGGTAACATGGTTGATGCCAGCCTCCTTTAGAGCAAGACTCAAGCCGATATTACTCATTACCGTGCTTACTACCATGTTGCCGGCTAGCCGCCCCTCGTCTTTGAGCCTTTTTGCACAAAAGACGAGCAGTTTGTCACCTGAGATCCTGCCCCCTTTGTTGTCAACTGCAATAACCCGATCTCCGTCACCGTCAAAGGCAAACCCCACATCCGCATTTCTACTAACGACCTTTTCAACAAGCCTCTCCGTGTGTTCAGAACCACAACCATCGTTAATATTCGTTCCGTCCGGTATTGTAAAAATCGACCTGACATCGGCCCCAAGCCGCTCAAAAACAGCGGGGGCCGCCTCAAATGTCGCCCCATTTGCACAATCCAAGATAACATTGAGTCCTTCGAGTATCTTCTTGGCATTGATTTGTCCCGCCAAGAAATCAACATACCGATCGCAGGAATTGGGCACGAAATTTACCCTGCCTATGGTCTCGGCCTCATTTGATACCCTGCTCTCTTTCTCTTCACCGATAAACTCTTCGAGAGCAAGCTCCATTTCATCTGAAAGCTTAAAACCATCTCCTCTAAATATCTTGACCCCGTTGTCATAAAAGGGGTTGTGCGAAGCTGAGATCATAACACCCGCATCAAAGGCCATATCTTTGATAAGAAAGGCTAATGCCGGTGTGGGTAAAACACCTGCCAAAAAGGCGTCCGCACCTGAATAGCAGACACCTGAAGCCATGGCATGTTCAAGCATATCGCCTGATATCCGTGTATCCTTTGCAATAACAACCCTTGTGTTATGGCCGTCTTGCCTAAACTTACGTCCTATTGCCCTTCCAATTCTTATACACATCTCGGGGGTAATCGGATATTCGCCGGCCCTTCCCCTGATACCGTCCGTACCAAACAATTTATCCATGATGCTCTTTATAAGACGGCATAATCTCCAATGCCTTTTTGTTGATTCTGTCGACAATCTCTTGGAGCCATTTGGACCCCTTTAACTTCCAGGTGTCACTCAGCCCCCGAATAACCGCCAAATAATCGTGTGACTTTTTTGCAGCACTTCTGTCGATCTCACTCACAAAACTCTCCCAAGAAGAAGGATCTCCTGGGTCTTCTATATTTTTTAAAAAGAGGGCCTCAAGATCCTGCCATCCCTTGAAGAATTCATCCTTTTGCGTTAAGAGCTTTTCTCTCAATCGCCCATTAGCAATCTCACGGTATAGCTCGGCAGACCGGGGCATCCTTTCCGCAAGCCCCTTAAGACGTCTTATGCGCTCTCTAATAGCCGAATCCAACTTATCTAAAACGCCTTCATAAAGTATCTCATCCATCGGCCCAACCCGAAAAAAGACGTAACGAACCCGCATATACCAGTGCCTAAGTGCTACAAGGTTTGCAATGTAATTGATATTGTTAAGCACCTTCTGTTTTACCTGCCAGTACACACATGGCGAAAAGTCCATAATACAGCCTTGAGGTTCATCCTGGCGCTGATACGAGCCTTGTGCCAGGACAAGTTTATCACCTTCCAGTATGTCTCTTCGACAGATGACACCAGCGCCAATAACAGAGCCATACTCTACCCGAACAGGCCCTACTAACCCTCCCTGACCTCCAAGAAAGATAGGAGCCTGGTTCAACATAACCCCTCTGGGCACATCTCCAATAAGCGAGGCTGTAGCTTTGTCTTGATTCGCTGTATAGTTGAAATGGATATAGGAACTTCCCACCTCGCTATGGTTTTTCCGATTGGTACCCCCTGCCATAAAACAATCGCAAAAGTTTATCAGGCTCCCCAAAGTTACAAAAGGAAAGAGAATAGTCTGTTTCAAACCTACTGCATGGGCGCCGTTGGCCTGCTCTTCCAGGATGCACCCCTCTCTGACTTGGGCTGCTGATCCCACATTGACCTTTTCAAGAAATGAAGATTCCCGGAAAAACCCGCCTTTTAGTTCCACGTCTGGTCCAAGTTGGCAATTTTCGACTGTTACTGGTCCCTCATAACCGAGTTTCACGCCTGCCATGATCAGTGTCTTTTCGCCAAAGATCTTACTTCCCGGGTAAATGGTAACACTATTTCCTGAAATGCGGTCCAAAGAAACCTCATCTCCAATCAACACATTCTCAGGGCTGGGAATAGAAACACCTTTTCTAATAAAGGCTAGGATTTTATCTTTGTTTTGAGGATTCATTCTTTCTTGCGACAATCTTTATTAAAATCGACTTGTTGTCAAGATAATTTGTAAGTTGAAAATTACCGTCATTAGCAAAACAATCGTTTATCGAATATCGATTACATGAATATCGAATTATGAAGTTTTTATTAGCTTTGCTTTTACGATAATTAATAGCTATATCTAAGTTTTACGTAATTCTTTAAGTTAATCTTACAAAATTCGGTAGAAAAGTCATTATGACTGGATTAAAAGTAAAGGAACCGTATTTAATGTGCAACTTTCAAAAGTTTAACTATTCCTTCGACATTCGACATTCATGTAATCGATATTCGATATTCTAAAACAATGGAAAACATCACCAAAAAACGTGTGAAGCACTTAAGGGAAAAGCTTAAAGATCAAGACTTTGATACTCTCCTTGTACTAAGTGATGAAAATCGGCGATATCTAAGCGGTTTTACCGGAAAAGACGGTCAATTTGACGAATCGGCAGGAGCCCTTTTTATCAGCTCAACGGAGCAGTTGCTTGCCACTGATTCAAGATATGAAATGCAGGCGCAAAAAGAGGCCCCGCAATGTGAACTCTATCGCCACAAAAGGGGCTTAGCTCAAGCACTGCCTGAAATCCTTGAAATGCTCGGCACGAAACGCCTTGGCTTTGAAAGTGTGCGCCTTTCGTGTCAACAGTTTGAAAAGTTCAAGGAAGAGTTTAAAAAAAGGGGGGGCTCAGTTTCTTTTACTCCCACAGAAGGACTGGTAGAAGTGCTTCGGATGATCAAGGGACAAGAAGAATTAGAAGCTATACGACAATCCCTGGCTATCTCAGAATCTATCTTTGAAAACATTCGCAACAAACTGGAAAAAGGTAAAACTGAAAAGGAGTTGGCCTGGAACATTGAAAAGGCCATGCGGGAAAAGGGGGCAGAGGCAATCGCCTTCCCCACAATTGTCGCCTCTGGAGCTAATGCAGCATCTCCTCACGCCATACCAACGGATCGGTCTATTGAAGAGGGCGAACCTTTACTCTTTGATTGGGGATGCATCTTAAACGGTTATTGCTCCGACATATCAAGGACTATTGTAATCGGCAACCCGGACGATACATTCAAAAAAGTCTATCAGGTAGTTCAAGATGCGCAATCGATGGCCATTGAGGCAATAAAACCCGGCATGTCTACACAAGCCGTAGACAAAATTGCAAGGCAACATATTGCCGCCAATGGGTTCGGCGACTATTTTGGCCATGGACTCGGACATGGAGTAGGCCTTGCCACACACGAAAAGCCCCATCTCAGCCCCCATAAACCTACAAATCTTGAACTCGGCATGGTTACTACGGTTGAACCGGGGATTTATATTCCAGGATGGGGCGGTGTCAGACTCGAAAACATGGTTGTTGTGGAAGAGCACGGCGCTACCGTCCTGAACCGACTGCCGGTTTGATGTAAATGGACAGTCTATGAAGAACAAACCAGAGCCAAGTAATTACGACAGCCTGGCAGATCAATTTATTAACTATCTAGTCGTTGAAAAAGGACTTTCCGACAATACTATCGCCTCCTATTCTTCTGACCTTGCCCTCTATCTCGATTTTCTCACCTCTCACGGTATAATAGACATAGCTGCTTCTGACACGGCCGTCATCCTAAAACACCTGATCGAGCTAAGAAACAGAGGCCTTGGTCCCCGAAGTCGCGCGAGACATTTGGTAACCCTTAGAGGATTCTATCGTTTCTTGGTCCAAGAAAAGGTAACTGATACGAATCCGGCCAAGTTGGTGGACCTTCCAAAGGGAGGCCGAAAACTACCCGATGTTTTGAAAATAGAAGATATTTCTCTACTTCTAGATACTCCGGAGGTTGCAAAGCCTTTGGATGTGCGAAATGCGGCAATGCTGGAGCTTCTTTATGCTGCAGGGCTCAGGGTTTCTGAACTAGTTAAACTTTGCATAATCGACGTTAACCTCGAAGCCTGTTTTGTTCGGGTTTTGGGAAAGGGATCAAAGGAACGGGTGGTACCCATCGGCCAGACAGCCAGAAAAAAGATTGATCTATATATCAAATCAGCCCGCCGTATTCTCTTAAAGGCAAAACTCAGCCCATATCTATTCGTAACACACTCAGCAAAGCCAATGACACGTCAAGGTTACTGGAAGATCCTAAAACAAACAGCGCTCAAGGCAGGTTTTTCACAAGATATTACGCCTCATACCCTACGACACTCCTTCGCAACCCATCTTCTAGAACGAGGGGCAGACCTGAGATCGGTCCAGGTTATGCTAGGCCACGCGGATATCAGCACAACTCAGATATACACACATGTGGCGCTTGAAAAACTCAAAGCCGTCCACACACAGTGCCATCCCAGAGGGTAGTAAGTAACCGTTCACAGGTTCAAAGCATTTCCCGCCTTGCCAGAGCTTATTGAGAGGTTACCCTGATACTAGCCAACTCAACTAAAATCATTGGCAATATTGGCAGAATATGTTATAGGCCGAAGCGAAGTTTGTTCGAGTAGTAAAAAGACTTTTTGAGAAACCATCATGCTTAAAGCTGTTAGAGATTTTTCAGCAGGTTTTGGATTTCATATTAAAGGCATACGATTCGCTTGGAAACACCCTTCTTTGCTTGGCCTCGCATTGTTGCCCTTTATGGTAACCCTTTGCCTCTACATACTCTGTTTCTATCTCTTTTTACACAATGCCGATGATTTGCTGCGACTCGCCTGGGACCATGATCCGGGCAATTCCTCCCAGTATATCGGATGGCTTTACTGGATCTACCTGCATATCGTCAAATATTTGCTTTACGCAATAGCGCTCATAGTCATGTTCTATACCTTTATTCTCTTTTCAAACATTTTGGCCTCCCCATTTTATGACCACATTAGCATGAAATACGAAACGGATCACTATCACAGCAAGGAAAAGACGGGGGTACCTCTCGGTAAGCCGATATTCGTGGTCATGAAAGAAGAGGTAAAAAAAGTGACCTTCATGTTGGCCATTCCACTGGTTTTTATCTTCGTACCCATAATTGGGGGCTTTCTGAGTTTCTTGGTTGCTGCAGTTTTTATAGCTTGGGATTTTGTAGATTTTTCCCTCTCAAGAGATTGTCCCCTTCTGAAAGAGCGGATTAAGCGCGTGTGGCAATACAAGTTTCTTCTGATCGGATTTGGATCTCCACTTCTGGTGCCTTTTGCCGGCCTACTGATCTTGCCATTTGCCATTTTGGGCTCAACGAGGCTGTATTATGAAAAAATAAAGTAATAATATTAGGAGATTTTGGATGGACCCACAATTTGAACTGGTTGAAAGCCTATCTGATCTTGATGCTATTGCCAGCAAACTGAGCACACAGAAACTCCTGGCCATTGATATTGAGGCCGATTCCCTACATCACTATTTTCCAAAGGTATGTCTCATCCAGGTCTCTACGACAAAACAGACATTCATAATCGACCCGCTGGCTATACAGACCGTAAAGCCTTTACATCAACTGCTGGAAAGAAAGGACATCAAGAAGCTGTTTCATGGGGCCGATTTTGATTTGCGTTCCCTCTTCCGCGATTATTCAATAAAAGTTAACAATATATTTGACACCATGATAGGCTCGCAATTCTTAGGTGAAAAAGAACCAGGCCTTGCTGCTGTGTTAAAAAAGCGTTTTGATGTTGATTTGAACAAACAATATCAAAAGGCTAATTGGTCAAAAAGACCCCTAAGTCACGATATGCTTGCTTATGCAGCTCATGATACAACTCACCTTTTCAGACTTTATTCTGAAGTGAAGCAAGAGCTGAGTTCGAAAGAAAGACTGGGTTGGGTGGAAGAAGAGTGCAAGCGTCTATCTGTTGTGTGCACAACCACCACAAAACCAAGTCCGGCCGGGCAAGGAACAAACGGACAAATTCTTGATAACACTCCTCTATTTATACGTTTCAGTGGGGCCGGCGCCATGATACCGAGGGATTTGGCAGTACTTGAAAGACTCCTCAGGTTTCGCGATAGGCGAGCTATGGAACAAGACAAACCGCCTTTTAAGATCTTTGGAAATGTTCTCATCAAAGAGTTAGTCAAAGAAAAGCCTACAGAGCACTCAGAACTGAAAAAACTACGCCGTTTACCTCGCAATTTCATGAAACGCTACGCAAAAGGGACATTGGCGGCCATCAAAACAGGTTTGGCTATGCAAAAAGATCATTTGCCCTCCTATCCAAAGATACCCCGTCCGCCCAAGAACCTACCAAAGCAGGCTCGGTTAAAGAAATTGAAAAAGTGGCGTAAGACGAAGGCTTCACAACTTGAGATATATCCTGGTTTGATCTGTAACAACAATTTACTTAATACGCTTGCGGAAAAGAACCCAGCACATATCGATGACTTGAAAGAAGTAACGCAAATGCGGATATGGCAAATGGAGGTCTTCGGAAAAGAGATTGTCGATGTGTTAAGCCGGAGTGAAACATGATGGAAAAAAACGTAAAAAATGCGATTTTTCGAAAGGTAAGTGAGGAACCCTTTGCCCAAAAGCTGGGTCTTGAACTTATTGAGCTTGACGATGGACATTCTGTTGTAGAAATGACATTTACAGAAGATGTGAAAAACATCTTTGGGATGGCCCATGGTGGCGCCATCTTTGGTCTCATTGACGAGGCCTTTGAGACCGCCGCAAACTCACACGGGACAATAGCAGTTGCCCTTAATATGAATATTACGTACATGACATCGCCTTCACCAGGCGCACGATTGCGTGCAGAGGCCAAGGAGATCAACATAACCTTTCGCACAGGAACTTATGACATCAGCGTAACGGACGACGAGGAAAGACTCATTGCCTCTTGCCAGGCGGTTGTGTATAGGAAAAACAAAAAACTGCCATTTCTGTAGGTTCTCAATAACCTCGGCTGAGCTCATTATTTCTGACCTGGCCCAGAGGACCAGGATTTCTATGTCACATCAAAGATGATTCCGCGCATCGCCCCCATAACTATGGTCCTTTCAGGCCTGGCAACAGTCCTGATAACCTTTTACGGCGCCGTAAACTATATCTCCCCTTTTTATGACCATACCTACATTTTTGCCTGGTACGGTCTAATAGTCTTTCTTGATGGCCTTCTTTGGTGGAGATGGGATGAAAGTCTTATCTTTAAAAAGCCACGAGAGTTTATTACACTTCTCTTCTGGTCGGCTGTTTTTTGGTTCTTCTTTGAAATATGGAATCTTCACCTGAAAAACTGGTATTTCGTAGGAGCTCCACATGAAGGTTTGTGGTCACATATCGAAGCATACATTGATTTTGCAACGGTTTTGCCCGGGATGTTCCTGGTATACCGACTTCTCTCAAGGCTGAAAATCCCAGGGAATATACTGACCAAGGGACTCCCCGGAAAGAAAATGATCAAGGTCTCTGTCTTTATCGGGGTTGTGATGCTGCTACTTCCCATGGCCTATCCAGACTACTTCTATCCCTTTGTGTGGGGTGCATTCATCTTTTTGTTGGAACCACTTTGTGCGACTTACAAAGCGCCTTCATTGCTTAAAGACCTCGAAAACGGCAAGTGGTCTAGGATTGTTCGTCTCCTATTAGCCGGACTTCTTTCTGGAGGCTACTGGGAACTGTGTAACTTTTGGTCCATGGAAAAATGGATTTATACGGTCCCTTTTTTTTCCCAAGGTAAACTCTTTGAAATGCCCTATCTTGGATTCCTTGGTTTCCCTCTTTTCTGCGTAGAATGCTTTGTTATGATAAATGCCGTTTATCTCCTTCGAGGCGGCAAACATTGGGACGAAGGATTAGCAAAACCAATAAAAACAACGCTACGTTTAAGGACTTTGTACTTGGTAATGATTCCCATAGGTCTGTTTATTGCCGAATGGTCCTACCAACAGATGCAATACCATACTGTTGACAGTCACGCGGAGTCTCTGGAGCAAATACTTAAAGATATTAGTCCCTGGGAGGCTGCCACGTTATCTCGGAAGGGCTGGCGCTATGGTGAGCAAGTTCTTGAAAACTGGCAAGAAGCGAAGGCATCGATCAGCACACCTTTTCGCAGTCCTTTCAGGCAGCGCTTAGAGCTTGCCGGTCTTCTGCACATGGGGTCGGCCAATGCCAGACTTTTGGAGAGTATCGGCATCCATTCACGCAAAGAACTGACAAGACATGAACCAGACGAGCTTTTTTTAAGTCTTAACAGAGCCAATGAAGAATTGCGGCTTCGCCGATCACCACTAATGAAACGCCGCATCATTGCTTGGATTGCCGGAGCAAAACGCAGATCAGCGCTATATTAAAAAAAGTTATGTTACCCAAACTTCAGCGCATCACAGAAGACTGAGTTCTACGCCATCGAGCGCTTCTTTGGCCTCATTGAACTCGGGAGCCAGTCTCAGGGCATGCCTGAAATGTGACACGGCTTTTTTGGGATTGTTCATGTCAATATGGACGCGACCGATATTGTAATATATGTGAGGGGCATCAGGGTGGACCTTCAATGCCTTTTCGTAGTGTGTAAGGGCCCCGGCCAAATCCCCCCTTTTTCGATAAATAACACCAAGGTTGTTATAGACATTCACTGTGTCAGGCTGAAGTTCAAGGATTTCGTGTAGTATCTGTTCCGCATTTTCATCCTTTTCACTGCTCATATAGATCTTAGCGGCCTGTTGCAGACACTCCTCAGCTTTTCCAGGCTCTCCCAATTCCTTGTAGGCTCGCCCCATAGCCTCATAGGCTTTTGCAAAAAAACGGTCAAGCTGCGTAGCCTTTGTGAAGGCCTCTATGCCTTCCTGATAGAGCCCTTGGGCTGTTTTTATGTAACCGATATTGTAATAGGCTTCAGCGGTTTCACCCTCCCTAAGCATCTCCTGAAAGACCTCTAGAGCATTTTCTTGTTCACCATTTTCAAGAAGCTCCATGCCCTTCTCAAGAGAAACCTCTTCTTTGCTGGGAGGACGCTCACCTGTCATTTCCTTCATAGCCAACACTTTATTCTTGATTGATTCCACAGTAAAGGGCCTTACTAAAAGGCCACTTACACCTGCCATACCGGCTTCAATAACCTTGGTCTTGTTAAAGGAAGAATCCGAGAGGAAGAAAGGTAGATTGACATATCTGTCATCGTTTCGGACAATCTTAAGAAGGGCGAGACCCGACATCTCCGGCATCTCCCATGCGGAAAAAACACAACCAAAGTCTCTTACCTTGAGCATTGCCCAGGCCTTGCTTGCAGTAGCCACCGTGTAGACATCGTCGTATCCAAGGTACTTGAGCGTATCCTTGAACTCCCGGAGCGCTACTTCATTATCATCTATAACGAGAAAGAACGTGGCTGTATTCATAGTATCCTTTCGGCTAAAGATAGGTCTTATATTTCTGCATTATCAGACCTGGAAAAACAAATCAACAAAAGATCATCATATAATGCTGGAAAAATCACCATTATCCTAGTAAACTAAAATATCATGAAAGATGAAGAGAAACAAACAGAAGAGGACAACAAACAAGCGCAAGGCTCAAACGACGAAGAAGGCCTGGAGCTTGACAAACTTCACACTTCTCCGCAGCTGCCTGCAAAAGCCTCTGCGGCTCTAACACCTGCAAATGATGAAACTGAGGCTGATGAGGTCAAACCTCCCCCAAAAAAAGCTGGAAACTTCTGGAAGGGCTTTGCTGACATCGCCAAAGATAAGGCATTTATCATTTCCATACTCGCAGGGATCGTAATATCGGCTATTGTATTGTTGGTCCCTTTTAAAAAGCTCTTCTTGGGTGCCGGAAGCCCTAATGATGAACCTGTCGGAAAAATAGTCTACACAGTTTCGTCTTATCTCGGTTTCAGACACAATATAAAATTTAGGCTTTCAATAGACTATGTAAATATGGAAGAAAGAAGGACTTTCATGCGCAAATTGCCAAAACTTAAAGAAGCCTTGGCAAGTACAGGAAATCTTTTGGAAGTAAAAAAAGCCGTCGCGGAAAAAAATCTTAATTTCCTGGAAAGGCACGTCCTGACACTTATCCGTGACACCATCGGTGCCCCGCCGGAAAGATTGCACGTAGAACAGTTGCGTTTGGACTAAAATGAAACAAAACCAAGATCTAGCATCCATTTTCTCCACCGTCCTGTTGCTCATCCTTATCTCCTCTAATACTGCTTTTGCACAAAATCCCGTCAACAAGGCAGAAGAATTCATGCAGAAGGAAAAATTTATCAACGCTATTAAACTCCTAAAAAAGGAACTAAAAGAAGACCCCGAAAATGCGGAAATACATTTTCAACTAGGTACTTGTTACGTCAGCACCGGCTACTATGCAGAAGCCAACAAGCTTTTCCTCGGCTCTATCCGCCTTAACCCGGATTATGCGAAGAAGGTTGGCATCTTATATCTTAACGTTGCAATCAAAGAACTGAGAAAGGGTAACATTCGAAAGAGCCGAATCCTATTCCAGAAAGCCATCAAGTCACATGATGGCCTCAGAAAGGTTGCGGCCAAAGAAGCTTTTCACCAGGGCGAACGTCTTTTTTATGCGGGAAAATATGACCAGGCAGACGCAAGGTTTTCGGTGGCAAATTCCATCGACGATTCGTATGCGGATAAGATCTGTGATATGTATTTCGATCTCGGAAACTCTCTTCCCGAGCAAAAGTGTCTCAATTTTTACAGTATCGCCGCCTGGTACTGTAGAAAGCACGATGAAGAGATTGGTATCCGACTACTGAAAATAGCCAAAAGTCATACTTCAAAAGAGTCCGTCGAAAAGTTTAAGTCCGAAGCTGCAAAGTATGTTAGCAGAGAAACCATTGAAACAGTCTTTCCGAACCCTTCTTGGAAGACAGTTCACACCTACTCTTACATTGGTAAGGGCTTTACAAATAACAATGATATAAAATATCAGGTCCCCACCGTCAAGTTTGGAGAACAGGTCAAGCCAGGAGACCGTCTTGTTGTAGAAGCCGATGGGGCCTTTAAGATTTGGGATGCTGGCTGGGAAGAATATGTGTCCCGTTGTGAGATCATATTCAAAAACACAATACAGGGGGAATACTTTTACGTTCAGGGACCAAAGGATCGAAGGATAGTTGTGAAAGTCCAAAGGTATTATTGATGATCAAAGTCGGAGCCTCTGAACGTGGGGCCACACAGTTGCAACATATAACAAAGGCCGTCATCCCTGCCGCCGGTTTGGGGACACGTCTGGCGCCGCTAACCAGATATATGCCTAAAGAGCTCTTGCCGGTAGGTGGAAAACCGATGATACAGTATACCATAGAATCATATATGGCTTCAGGAATATCCACCCTCTACATAGTGGTCAGTCCCGAGAAAGCAAGCCTTCGAAACTTCATTACAGGCGATTGGTCACCGCCCTATCTTCCCTTCCGGCGAAACAACCGGTTTTATGACAAAGTAGCGCAATGTAACATAACGTTTCTCGTCCAAGAACAACCAAACGGTGTCGCCGACGCGGTTGCACTGGCCAAGGACTTTATTGGCAACGAACCCTTCGCTTGTATCATGCCGGACTGCCTTCTCTTTGGACAGGTTCCCTTTGCACAACAACTCATAGATGTTTATGAAAACTACGGCAGAAACCTGATCGGCACAACCTTGATATCAGGCAATGACACACGACGTTTTGGAAATGTTGGTGTACTGGAAACTGAACCACTCGATGAGCGCACGATTTCCATCACTTCCCTTTCACCAAAGAAGGACAACCCTTTGTGCGCTGACCGAAAGCAAAAGCTCCTCAAGGGATTTGGGGGAGGGATATATCTTCCGGAGTATTTCAACCTGGCAGTGCCTGCCTGTCCGAATACCAAAGGTGAAGTCGATGATGTACCAATCCATCACGCAATGATCAACAATGACGGACTCCTTGGCGTCATTCTCAAAGGCACCGCCTTTGATGCTGGTCACCCTCTTGGGTTTCGCGCCGCGGTCCATTTTGCAGGCCGTCGATTAATATCTTCTGACGCCCTATGACATCTCCCAAGACACTCCTAAAGGCCTGGGGAATACGTCCCAGGAAATCGATGGGGCAAAACTTTTTAACAAGTCCGGAGATAGCCTCCAAGATAATAAGCCGGGCGGGACTCACCGGAGAGGATACTGTTGTTGAAATAGGCTCCGGACTCGGAGCCCTAACGGTTCCTCTCGCATATCAATCCAAACACGTCTATGCTATCGAACCGGACAAGAGGATTGCCGGCCTGCTCAGAAACGAGCTTATGGCCAACGGCCTAACGAATGTCACTATTGTCGAAAACGACATCCTTGCCTGCGACCTAAGCGCCATGACGGATCCGTCACTCCAGTCACTCAAGGTGCTGGGCAACCTCCCTTATCATATCTCCTCACAGGTGATTGTATACCTGCTTGGCTTCCGCAAATATATTACCTCTGCGGTTCTTATGTTCCAAAAAGAGGTGGCAGAACGTCTCTTGGCCCAACCAGGAAACAAGATCTACGGCCGTCTTTCTGTGTTGATCGGCTATTCGGCTACCATCCGGCCTGTTGTCACAGTGCCGGCCTCGTCCTTTCATCCAAGGTCGGGAGTAGACTCTGCCGTCGTCGCCATAGATTTTTTCAACGCCCCGCTCTTCCCAGCATCCGACGAAACACTCCTTTTCAATATAGTCCGCGCAGGCTTTGGAAAGCGCCGCAAGATGCTAAAGAATGCACTATTGACCGGAGACCTCAATCTTAACGAGTCTGTTCTGATGAAGGCATTCAAATCGACGGATATCGATCCGCAAACACGAGCCGAGAAATTGAGTGTAGAAGAATTTGTCAGACTATCGAATGCATTGAGTAACAACTCAAATTTGACGGTTTCGTAAAAAGTCTGATTTTGCTCTTTCCGTGCACGATTCTGGGATCCAGAAAACACCTGGCTAAATGTCAAACACGTAGTGTGGTGTTTTCAAGCCGACAGGCGCAACCTTTGCGCTCAACTCGGGCTAAGGCCCTCAAACAGTTTAACATTTTTAACGCCATGTGATTTCTGAATCTTTTTCCAGAATTGCGCAATGTCATTCGCAAAATGACTTTTTACGAGTCCATCAACTTTGCTTTACAACCAATTTGATTGACAACTCCGAAATACGGTATTAATTTATTGTGCTTTTCGCGTAACCGGGGTGAGATGTCACCTGGATTTTGCACGAGTTGGTGGCTTTTATTGCAAGGCACTTAAGGGCAAAGCCATAGTGAACTATTGCGAGCCCTTAATAACGCAGCAGATAAAAGCCTCCGGCTCGCCCGCAGGGTGAAAATTAATGAGATAAAATGATTCTCATCCATTTTGTCTGATGGATATTTTGGTTTACTGCTCTGATTTGCTTAAAATGCTATCATTAAACATAAACTCAGCTTCTCATTAATTTTCATGCAAGATTCAGGTATCAAGATCGTAAAGACCATAGACGACATGCACCAAGAGGCAACCCGCCTTGGGCTTGCCGGTAAGACCATCGCTTTAGTTCCCACTATGGGCTTTCTCCACGAAGGTCATCTTGCCCTTATACGCGAGGCACAAAGGCATGGAGATACTGTCGTCGTCAGCATCTTTGTCAATCCTACCCAGTTCGGCCCAACAGAGGACTTCAAGGCATATCCCAGGGATTTCAATCGAGATCTCTATCTGGCAAGATCTGCCAAAGCCGATGTCATCTTTGCTCCAAGCCATGAAACCATGTATGATAACGATCACGAAACATTCGTTCAACTGAAAGGGTTGCCGGATTTCCTCTGCGGCCCATCCAGACCGGGACATTTTCGAGGGGTTACTACGGTAGTAACGAAGCTTTTTAACATCGTAAAACCACAGGTGGCCCTGTTCGGGGAAAAAGATTATCAACAACTGGCTATTATCCGTCGCTTGACACGGGATTTGAGTTTCGACATACGCATTATCGGTGTTCCAACTGTCCGAGAACCTGACGGCCTGGCCATGAGTTCTCGAAATGCATATTTATCTCAGGAAGAACGCCTTTCCGCCCTTTCGCTCTATCAAGGCCTTCAGATAGCCAAACGAATGGTAACTGAAGGGGAAATCACAGAAGCAAATAGGATTAAAGAGGAGGTATCGCGTTATATCACCTCCCACCCTTATACAAAAATCGACTATGTGGCCCTTTGCAACCCGTCAACCCTTAAAAACATTAACAGAGTCAAAGAAGAAACCCTAATCGCCCTTGCAGTATGGGTGGGCACAACCAGGTTGATCGATAATATTGTTTTAAAACCACGATAATCGTTGGCTGGAATTAGAACATCTATAATCAAAAATCGCGGAGCAATTTTATTATGATTCGACGCATGCTTAAATCAAAAATCCACCGAGTAACCGTTACTGACACAAACTTGGATTACGAAGGAAGTCTCGGTATCGATGCCGATCTCATGAAAGCAGCAGATATCGTTCCTTATGAACTAGTCCATGTTTATAATATCAGCAACGGAAAGCGATTCGAAACCTACGCCATAGAAGAATCACCAGGATCAGGCGCCATTGACTTAAAAGGAGCCGCTGCCAAGAAAGGGGACCGTGGAGATCTGATAATAATTGCGTGTTACACTTCTGTTGACGACAAAAACCTAAAAGAATTTAAGCCAAAAATCATCCTTGTCGATAAGGCAAACAAAATTGATGGACTCGTAAAAAGTCCACAAACAGACGACACAGTAAAAAGATCCAGATGCAAGGCACGCGAGTCTTGAGGAATGAGACGTACTTATCGTACGTTGCAGTGACGAAAGATGAAGCGCAACGCCGCAGATGGACTTTTTACGAAGTCGTGAAAATTAAGGAGGACGTATGAGTAAATCAGACTATTTATTTAGTTCGGAATCTGTAACCGAGGGGCATCCAGACAAGGTAGCTGATCGGATTTCGGATTCGATTTTAGACGCTATACTGCAGGATGACACTAAAGCCAGGGTTGCCTGTGAGACCTTTGTAACTACGGGTCTTGTCTTTATCGCAGGAGAAATTACCACGAGCTGCTATGTGGAAATGCCTCAGATTGCCCGGGATGTAATTCAAGAGATCGGATATAATTCCTCCAACATGGGTTTCGACTGGGAGACTTGTTCTGTTCTTACCAGTATCGATCGCCAAAGTGCGGACATTGCCCAGGGTGTGAATGGACATGGGGATTTAAAGGAGCAGGGTGCAGGCGATCAAGGCATTATGTTTGGCTATGCATGCGACGAGACACCGGAGCTTATGCCAATGCCCATACATTATGCTCATAAGCTGGCCATGCAACTGACAAAGGTGCGCAAGGACGGCACTTTGGATTTCTTGCGTCCGGACGGCAAGAGCCAGATTACTATTGAATATGAAAACGACAGGCCCAAGAGGGTTGAGGCTATTGTCCTTGCTGCACAGCACAGCCCTGAGGTCTCTTATTCGGATTTAAAAGAAGCCCTTATGGAAGAGGTTGTCCGAAAGGTTGTGCCTAAAGAGATGCTCGACAACGACACAAAGTATTTTATCAATACCACAGGGCGTTTCGTTATAGGTGGTCCAATGGGAGACGCCGGGATGACCGGCAGAAAGATTATCGTTGATACTTACGGCGGCCAGGGCAGCCATGGCGGTGGGTGCTTTTCAGGAAAAGATCCTTCCAAGGTTGACCGCAGTGCGTCTTATATGGCAAGACACGTTGCAAAAAACATAGTTGCAGCAGGACTTGCAAGGAAATGCGAGGTACAGCTTGCTTATTCCATCGGAATTGCTCATCCTATCTCCGTCTTGGTTGACACTCTAGGAACCGGCGCTGTCGCCGGCGGAAGGATATCTGAGATCGTAAATGAAGTCTTTGACCTCAGGCCGGCAGCTATCATCGAGTACCTTGATCTTCTGAGACCCATCTACAAAAAGACATCCGCCTACGGGCACTTTGGACGAAGTGATCCGGACTTCACATGGGAAATAACTAATATGGCGGATACCTTAAAAGAAAAGGCGGGCGTTTAGACTGCAATAGTCACTACTCAAAAAGGAGCATTTAAATGGAATATGACATCAAGGACTTGAAGCTGGCAAATCAGGGGCAATCGCGCATTGAGTGGGCAAAACAAAGCATGCCCGTTTTGAATAAGATAAAGAAACGATTTTCAAAAGAAAAGCCACTTAAAGGAGTTCGCCTTGGGGCATGCCTTCATGTAACTACAGAAACAGCGGCCCTTATGCAAACACTTAAGGCCGGCGGGGCGTCTATCCGGCTTTGTGCCTCAAATCCGCTCAGTACCAAGGATAACGTGGCAGCCTCTCTTGTAAAGCATGATAAGATTCCGGTATTTGCCATTACAGGAGAAAGCAATAAGACTTATTACAAACATATTCATGCGGTAATAGATCTCAAGCCCAACTACACCATGGATGATGGAGCCGATCTGATCTCCACACTGCATTCGGAAAGAAAAGATTTCCTCAAACATGTATCGGGCGGTACGGAAGAAACTACCACGGGAATCATTCGCCTTAGAAGCATGGCTACTGCAGGAGTGCTCAAATACCCTATCATTGCAGTAAACGATGCCAACACCAAACACCTGTTTGATAACCGCTACGGCACGGGACAAAGCACGTTGGACGGTATTATAAGGGCAACTAATCGCCTTATTGCCGGTTGCACTTTTGTCGTGTCCGGTTATGGCTGGTGCGGCCGCGGGGTGGCTATGAGGGCAAGGGGTATGGGGGCAAATGTCATAATAACGGAAGTCGATCCATTGAAGGCGCTGGAGGCTGTCATGGACGGTTTCTCTGTCATGCCGATGAGGAAAGCTGCCAAAACCGGGCATATATTCTGCACACTTACCGGAGACACGAATGTCATCACGGAGTCACACTTTAAGTTGATGAAAGATGGCGCCATTGTCTGTAACTCCGGCCATTTTAATGTAGAAATAGACCTTCCAGCACTTGAAAAGATGACGAAGAAGAAACGCCAAGTTCGTCCCTCGGTAGAAGAGCATCTTTTAAAAAGCGGCAGAAGGATTAATGTCCTTGGCCAGGGCCGTCTTGTAAACCTTGCCGCAGCGGAAGGACACCCTTCCAGCGTTATGGATATGAGTTTTGCGAACCAGGCCCTATCGGTTGAATATATGGTAAAGAGAAAAAGCCCTCTTCCGGTTCAAGTATATCCGGTCCCGGAACAGATTGACAAAAAGATCGCTAAAGAGAAACTGGCAACAATGAATGTCTCAATCGACACACTTACCAAGGAACAAAGGAAGTATCTTTCCTCTTGGGATATGGGAACTTGATGAAAGATAACTCTGATGGATTGGTGAACCACGTAGTTGAGTAAACCGAAAAGGAAACTCGCCATTTTGCTTTTTCAGGGTTGGAACTCGTCTGATTTGCCCCTGGTGTTCTAGAATTCGTTTTTGCGACAACGGAGTGAACTTGTGGCGTTGCCAAAAAGTTTGATTTTAAACCTCTCGTGTGCTACTAGGGGAACCTAATGTATCTGCCGTGCCGATATGCTGATACTCCTTGACCGGCAGAGGTTGACAGACCCGTAAAAAGTCTTTTGTGAGAGACATTGAGTCCCACCTTAGGTGGGAGGAAAAAAAGCGGTTGAGATGTTCGTCGCTATAAATGCTAACTGTTTGAGTGCTTTAGCCCGAATATTTAACATTTTAGCTGAACGTTGTAACCGCGTCTAAAATGCTCACGAAATGAACAAAATTGACTTTTTTGCGAAACTATCAGAAGTTGTACCTTCCGAATTTCTAATAGAAAGGAGCACGACTAATGTCTAGTAATTCCAAGTATGTCTATTTCTTTGGTAGTGGCAAGGCAGACGGTAACGCAACCATGAAAAATCTTCTTGGAGGCAAAGGTGCAAACATGGCTGAAATGGTAAACCTTGGCATGCCTGTACCCCCGGGGTTTACCATTACCACAGAGGCTTGCAACGAATTTTACGCGCGTAAAAGAAAGTACCCCCCCGGGCTGAAAAAGGAAGTCACCACCCATCTGGCCAAGGTAGAAAAATTGATGAAGCAAAAATTGGGTGACCCTAAAAATCCACTTCTTTACAGCGTTCGCTCCGGTGCACGTGCTTCTATGCCCGGTATGATGGAAACAGTACTTAATGTCGGCCTGACTTCTAAAACTATTCCTGGGTTGATAGCAAAGACCGGTAATCCACGCTTTGTCTATGATGCCTACCGGCGCTTAATTTCCATGTACTCCGATGTTGTCATGGAGAAATCCGCAGGAATCGAGCCGGAAGAAGGCAAAGGGATAAGAACCTCACTGGATATCCTGGTAAAAAGAGTCAAGCAGAAAAATGGATATGAAAGCGATTTGGACCTCACGGCAGATGACTGGAAATCACTTACCATTCAATTCAAGAAAACAGTAAAGAAAGTGCTTGGCAAGCCCTTTCCGGATGATCCCATGGAACAGCTTTGGGGGGCCATTGATGCTGTGTTTCTTTCCTGGTTTGGCAAACGTGCTAAAGCTTATCGACGCATTGAAAAGCTGCCTGATGATTGGGGAACCGCGGTAAATGTTCAATGTATGGTCTTCGGAAATATGGGAGATGATTGTGCCACAGGTGTTGCCTTTACCCGCAATCCAGCTACTGGAGAAAATAATTTCTACGGAGAGTGGCTGATCAATGCTCAGGGCGAGGACGTCGTAGCCGGCATTCGTACCCCCTTCGCCATCAATGAAGTCTCCAAGGTCTTAACGAACAAGCATCTGCCTACTCTAAAAGAAAAGATGCCAAAGCTTTACAAGGAACTTGACCAATTCAGAAACAAGCTGGACAAGCATTACAAAGACATGCAGGACATAGAGTTCACCATTCAACACAACACTCTGTATATGCTCCAAACCCGGGTTGGCAAACGAAATGGGCCGGCCGCCATCAAGATGGCTGTAGATATGGTAAAAGAACGGCGCATCTCAAAGAAAACGGCCATATCTCGTGTAAGACCCGAACAATTGGAAGAACTTCTCCATACCATGTTGGACGTCAAAGCAGAAAAGACAGCCCCCAAGATCGGTGCGGGACTTCCTGCCGGACCAGGTGGCGCTGTCGGCCAGATTGTCCTTACTGCCGATAAGGCCGAGGAACTCGGCACGAAAGGCGAAAAGGTAATCCTTGTCCGCGAAGAAACCTCACCGGAAGATGTCCACGGCATGAAACCAGCCCAAGCCATCTTGACATCCAAAGGTGGCATGACAAGCCATGCCGCCCTCGTGGCAAGGGGTTGGGGGAAGTGTTGTATCGTAGGCAGCGGCGACATCAAAGAAATCGATTTCAAGAAAAAGACCGTAAAATTTACAAACAAGGTCCTGAAAGAAGGAGATTGGATCAGCATGAACGGGACCAAGGGTGTTATCTACGAAGGCAAGGTCCCCCTTGTCACCAGAGACCCTGAAAAGAATTCAAGCTACAAGAAACTGATGGTCTGGGCGGATCAGATACGCAAACTCAAGGTCAGAACCAATGCGGACACACCTAAAGATTCCACAATCGCTATCAAATTAGGCGCTGAAGGGATCGGCCTGACCAGAACAGAACATATGTTTTTCGGAGAGCGAATCTGGGCCGTCAGAGAAATGATCATGGCCCAGGACGCCAAGGGCCGCCAAAAGGCACTGGCCAAGCTCTTACCTATGCAACGAAACGACTTTTACGGCATCTTCAAGGCCATGAAAGGACGGCCTGTAACTATCAGACTGCTCGATCCCCCCTTGCACGAATTTATACCACATGACAAGGCCACACAAAAGGAGATGGCCTCCAGGATTGGCGTCTCTATAAAGGCAGTTGCTACAAAGGCGGAATTTTTGTCTGAATTTAACCCTATGTTAGGCCACAGGGGTTGCAGGCTTGGAATTACATATCCTGAAATTACGGCTATGCAGGCCCGGGCAATCTTTGAAGCGGTGGTCAAGTGTCAAAAGAATAAAATCAAAGTCTCACCTGAGATCATGGTCCCCTTGATAGGAACCCCGGAAGAGTTTATCGATCAGAAATTCATTATCGATAGACAAGCCAAAGAAGTAATGAAAAAAACAGGCATAAGATTCAAATACATGGTTGGAACCATGATAGAGATACCCCGGGCGGCCTTCGTAGCTGATAAGATCGCTGAAGAAGCAGAGTTTTTCTCCTTTGGCACAAATGATCTGACACAGATGACTTTTGGGTACTCCCGCGATGACGCAGGCACTTTTCTGCCGGAATATGTACAAAGAAAGATCCTGCCGGATGATCCCTTCCAGTCTATCGACCAAGCCGGTGTCGGCAAACTCATGGAGTTGGGTGTTAAAAAAGGTCGGGCCACTAGAAAAGATCTCAAGATAGGGATCTGCGGCGAGCATGGCGGGGAACCTGGTTCAGTAATCTTTTGCCATCAGCTTGGACTTGACTATGTGAGTTGTTCGCCTTTCCGGGTTCCCATAGCCAGACTGGCGGCAGCACACGCGGTGTTGGCTGAAAAGGATTGATCTATCTCGACCATAATGCAACTACCCCTGTGGCGCCGGAAGTATTCGAGGCCATACAACCATATTTGTCTCAAGAATATGGAAACCCAAGTAGCGGTTATCTGCTCGGCCGTACCTCTAAGGATGCACTTGAAAATGCCAGGGCCCAGGTAGCCAGGCTTATAGGGTGTCTACCGCAAGAGATAGTCTTTACGAGTGGTGGGACTGAAGCAAATAACATGGTCATCAAAGGTGTGGCACATAGTTACAGAGAAAAGGGCCGTCACATCATCACGACATCAATCGAACATCCTGCCATTACGAACCCTTGTCTTTTCTTGATGGAACAAGGATACGATATAACCTTCCTCCCTGTTGATTTAACCGGCCAGGTTAACCCATCGTCAGTAAGTAAAGCTATAAGACCTT
>MAVP01000009.1 GCA_001751075.1 Desulfobacterales bacterium S7086C20
GATATTCTCCTTCCTCTTAATGATGGCCATAACGTTCGGGGCATCATTCAGGTGGCGGACGCAAAAAACATGAAACGCTCTATTGCCATTGCCCTTCAGTATGCAGAGTATGGTTTGCCGATGCTCCTTGACGTCAACATGATTGACGAGGCTCCACCCCGTGGGATCAGAATCGACATCAAAAAACTTGCTGAGATTCTTGGCGTCGATGTCTGTAAAACCATCGCCAGAGAGGGGATGGGGGTTCGACGGGTGATGTCAAGAATAGCGGACATGAAAATTCCCAACAAACTAATCCAATATCCAGACCGGATCGAACAGTTCCTTGAGATCGTAGGAAAACTTCTCAAATCGTCCGACATATCTACAAGAGTCGTTGGGCTCCTATTGCTTGCAGGTGACAGAGGCGTCGAAGAATATGTAAAAGGCAAATTTGGCTTAGGCATGCTGGATCAACTCAAGGATCTGGCCGAGGAATATTGCAGAGAGGCTCCAGGATCCTGCACGATGCTTCTGACAAGCCTTTATCACAAAAAAGCCGGACAAATCATCGATGAGGTTCAAAAGGTGACGCCGTCACCGCGAAACCCCTTTCTCGTCCAATTTGGTGATTGGTGCACTCAGCTTTCCACCGGCGTACCAATTGCAGTTGTCATGCTGTGCGTCATGTACTTATTTGTGGGTTCTTTTGGGGCAACGTTTCTGGTTGACATCATTAACAGCACTATTTTCGAGGGCTTCTTGATCCCGTTGACCACCAGGCTGGTTGAACCAATACCTAGCGCATTCATCAGGGACATGATCATAGATCCGGATTTCGGGATTCTGCCCACAGGGGTCTTTTTGGCGCTCGGATTGGTGTTGCCTGTGCTCTTTTGTTTTTACATCGCCTTTGGCATACTTGAAGAATCCGGATATCTTCCTCGGATCTCAATCTTGCTCGATAAACTACTCCAAAGGATGGGTCTTAACGGAAAAAGTGTTATCCCCCTTGCAATGGGCTTTTCATGTATTACGATGGCTATTCTTACGACTCGTATGCTGGATACGAAAAGAGAGAAAAACATTGCTACTTTTCTCCTTCTTCTCGGCATGCCCTGCGCCCCGCTGTTGGCAGTGATGTTCATTATACTGGGCAGAATGCCTGTATCAGCTTCAGTAACCGTATTTGGATTGATCTTTTTGCAGATAATTATAGCTGGTTTTCTGTCAAACAAAATACTGCCGGGAGAACGAACCCCGCTTATCATGGAAATACCACCCATGCGGTTGCCCAAGATTATTCAAATCCTGAAGATGTCTGCTTCAAAGACGTATTTCTTTATGAAAGAGGCTGTGCCTATCTTTGTTTTGGCGTCACTGTTGGTCTTTTTGTTTGAAAGAGTGGGAGGCCTGGCGCTACTGGAACGAATATCCAAACCTGTGATTAACGGCTTCATGGGCCTTCCCGAAAAAAGCGTACAGGTGTTTATCAAAACCATGATCAGAAGAGAGAGCGGCGCTACCGAAATTGCACATCTCAGCATTATTTATGACAATGTTCAGCTTGTTGTGAACTTATTGGTGATGACCTTTCTCACACCGTGCATCAATGCAACTATCGTGCTCTTCAAAGAACGTGGAAGCAAGGTAGCTGTTGCTATAATTGGAACAGTGATGATCTACGCTGTATTCCTCGGAAGTATTGTCAACCATAGCTGCCGTTTTTTGGGTATCACTTTTTCTTGACCAGGAGATTGAAGCATGCTGAGTGAAAAACAGGAAGAAATCATGGAAGCCATTTGGGGGGCTGCTGAAAACAAGAATTATTCCATCGACGCCATAAAGAAAAGGTGTGTCATCGAGTTTTCCGAAGGTGACCTCACTGAGCTTGAACAACAGGGCATGATCGTACGTAGTGCCGACAAGATCCTGTTTTCAAGTGAGGGGAAAGCCTTGGGCGAGGCAATCTTGCGTCGTCACCGACTTGCCGAGGTGCTGGTGTCGAGTGTCCTCAGACTCAAGAATTCCGCCATGGAAGAAGTTGCATGCAAGGTGGAACACTGCCTGGCCCCTGAAGTTGAAGAATCTATATGTACCTTGCTTGGGCATCCAGGGATCTGTCCCGACGGCAAGCCGATTCCAAAAGGCAGGTGTTGCAGGAAAAGGCTCAGAGTCGTTGATAATACTGTCGTGAGCTTGAGCGAACTCAAACCCAGCGAAAAAGGCAAGATTACATACATCAGACCGGGCAGCCACTCGAACTTGCATCAATTGATATCCATGGGATTGCAACCTGGTGTCACCGTAACGGTGCACAGAACAAATCCTGCTTTTTGTATCAAATTCGAAAACACGGAACTCGCATTGGATAAAGAGATAGCTAAGAATATTTTTGTATGGAAGATTAATTCACCACCCACCAGTTCAACGGCAATCTCTTGAATATCTTGGCAAAACAGGGCATCCGAGGCTTCCGTTATTACGGGTTTCATCCAGGCAATGGCATCGGTTACACCTGCATCTTCACGTATCGTCATGATTACCGAGCTTTGGATGTCGAGGTATTCTCTCATGAGGTTCTGAATAACCTTGCCCGCGCTTGCTCCTTTTGTCGGATTGTGCAATACAGATTAATCAAGGCTATTTTTCGACTATCGTCTCGTCAATCTTCACTCCGAAGTGTCTACCCGCTTCTTCCAGGTACGCGAGCACGCTGTTGCCAGGCTTCAGACGGGCAATTGAGACAGGTTCGCCCCCTGGCTTGGTCAGCCGGATGGTCTCAGCGTTCTGCAGCACCAGTGAGAGGGTTTTGCCCTTGTAGGCAGCTTCTACCAGCATCATGGGCCTCTTTTCCACCTTTGCCCTGCCCACAAAACCAACCTCGCTCCTGCCCTTGTAGTCGATGATCAAGACCGGGTCGCCGATGCTAACATCGGCCAAGTAAGCTGTCTTGCCATCAGGCACGCGCACGTAAGCATGGACCGCCCCGGCGTTGACGCGGAAGGGGCGTGTGGCGCAATAGGGTGTTTCCACGTTTTCGGCGTGTACCAGGAACATGCCCGAGCTGGAATTCCCAACGAGCATGCCTTGGCCAGGCTCCATGTTGGCAATAGTATCAACGCAGACCCGGTCTCCTATGCCCAGCGGTCGCACGGACTTTATGATTGCCTGAACCAGATGCAGGCGCTCTGCCTGCTCTCGGACAACGGCAGCGGTCCGCTTGATCTCAGAAAAATCAGTTGAGGCTAAAACGATCCCGTCAACCCCTCGCTCCATGATCTTCAATGCAACTTTGGCCTCCTCTGCGCTACGCACCCAGGCCAGCAGGCCTTTGCCTCTCTTGGCGATCAGGTTTTCAAGCGGAATTATTTTCCAGTCACTGGCCTTGATTAGCAGCAGCTTCTCGGCGGGGATCTTGAGCGCCCTGGCCTCGTCCTTTTCGGAGGAAATGGTTACCTCGACTACGTCCTCACCGAATTTCAAGTCGCCGTCCGGCGCTACTGTCTTGATAAGACCAAGATCACGGACCTTTTTGGACTGGCCTCTGGGAACAATCACAGCATCGGCGCCACTCTCCAGGGCAGTGGTTACAACTTCTTTATTGTAGGGCCTCGCATTAACCCAAAACAACCTCGTCATGACACACTCCTTTGTTCTCTCTTAGGGGCTAAATTTTGGCCACCGAACCTTGCCAAACAAGACTAGGTGTCGACCCTATGCCTCACCATTAAGAATTTTCATTGCCTCTTTCACAGCCTTCCCCTCGTGAACAATGGCGCAAGCCGCAGACACCAAAAGGACCGGATTGTCGTGCTGGAAAGCATTGCGGCCCATTGAAAGTCCGGCTGCTCCGGCTTGCATCGCACCCTCTACCATCTTTAGGGTGTCCTCATCGGAAAGCTTAGAACCCCCGGCTATGACCACAGGAATGGGACTCCCAGACACCACCTCCTTGAAGGTTTCAGGAGATCCGGTATAGGGGACCTTGACGATGTCCGCCCCAAGCTCGGCACCTACTCGAGCCGCGATCTTTACGTTCTCGACGTCTTTCTCATTATCGACTTTGGGCCCGCGGGGATAAACCATTGCAAGAAGCGGCATGCCCCAGTAATCGGCAGCTTCCGAAACCTTGCCGAAAGCCTCAAACATTTCTCCTTCATTCTCGGCACCGATGTTGACGTGGATACTGACAGCATCCGCCCCAACTCGAACTGCACGCTCCACCGAGCATACCAGTACTTTGCGGTTCGGACTGGGGGATAGAGCCGTGCTTCCCGAAAGATGTACGATCAGGCCTATATCACGCCCATAACGGCGATGCCCCTGGCCTACCATGCCCACATGTTCGACTACCGCATTCGCACCGCCCTTGGATACCAAGTCCACGGTCTTGGGCAGATTGATCAGACCCTTGATCGGGCCCACTGTGACACCGTGGTCCATTGGAACGATAACGATCTTACCGGTTTCCCGGTTTATGATACGTTCTTTTCGAACATCTTTACCAATACCCATTTTTTCGCCCTCCTTCCTAACAATGGCATGAAACAGCGGTTCTGAAATGGTGATTCACGAGTCTGCACAAGAATGTTTCCCGCTGCTGGTGTGGTGATATGTATCACGGTTTTGACATTATGTAGAGCAAAAAATACATGGCCAATAACACAACAGGCTTCGGGTCCTTACCAATGGCGGATACCTGCCTGGAACCACACACCGGCAACATCTGCTGACATTGGATGTCTCTTGGCACTTTAAAGATATTTAGGGACTCTGCTTGGTATCTATAATATACGCCCTTCCGCAAATCGATCTGCCATGTTCGATTTCTTGTGAAATCTCGATTCTCTTAATCTACCCAGGCCCGACGGCGTGCAGCACCTACCTTCTATTTTTATTCTCTCAATGGGCGTTCTCAATCCACCTTAACGCCTCTACGTCACTGACCGTTCCAAGACGTCAAAATCTTGACCAATTAGAGGCTTGCAATTCCGGCTTGCTTTAAGTTTCCATCTAGAACCACAAACAACAATGGTTTAACTTGGCGAATTTGCGTAAAATGTTGTTTCGCCTCGCGCTAGGCACGTTTCATGCACGCAAAGGGAAGAGCGAAAGAGCGGTAGAATTTCTATTAATTGTCGGACAAATGAACCCATGAAAGCTTATAGACTTAGAAACCGTGTCCTCCTTCCGTTGGCACTGGCTATAGCCGTCCTGCTAGGGGCATTCATATTCAGTTTCTACCGGTTAGAACAAAAACACATGTCTGACGACGTGATGAGCAAATTGGAGTCTGTAGAAGACCTGTTCGCCGCGCAGTTGGACAGTGATGCCGGTATGATGGGCGCAGGGCTAGGAGTGATCCTGCGTGACGAACAACTCAAAGCTGCATTGAAGGCTAAGGACAGGGAATCGCTACTTAGGCTGGCTCGACCTCTATTTGAAGAGTTGCGCTCTGAGCACCGGGTCACCCATTTCTATTTCACGGGTCCCGATCGCATCAATATCTTACGGGTTCATAAACCAGAAAAGCATGGCGATAAAATCAATCGCTTTACGACGTTGGAAGCCAAGAACACCGGTAAACAGTCTTACGGTATAGAGCTAGGCCCTCTGGGAACGTTTACTCTCAGGGTAGTCGAACCATGGTACGACGCAGAACAGTTGATTGGCTATGTTGAACTGGGCGAGGAGATCGAGCACATCGTAGACAAAGTGGAAAAAATCCTCGGCGTCGTAATCTACATTTTCATCGAGAAAAAATACCTGAACCGTGAGAACTGGAAGGCTGGCATGCAGATGCTCGGCCGTCAAGCTGAATGGGATCGGTTCCCTTCGGCCGTTATGATTTACCAGGGTATGGAGACATTCCCTGAATGTTTTGCCGAGTTATTGCCTAAAGAACAACATACGTCCAAATCGACGTGTGTAAATGTTTCATTGAATGATCGCCGCTATCACGGCAGATTCATCTACTTAAATGACGCTGGTGGCCGCCATGTTAGCGACATGGTGGTTATGGACGACGTCACCGGTTTAACAGAAAATCTCTACACCGCCCTTTTCCTTGTTGGAGGAGTCTGTGTAACAGTCGGCGGGGCCTTGTTTGTCCTATTCTACATGTTTATGGGCCGAGTTGAAAGGCAATTGAAAACTGCTAACCAGGATCTGGGCGAAGCCAACAAACAGCTTGAACAGGAGATCGAGAGAGCTAGCGAGTTGGCCAAACAAGCTGAGATGGCCAACCGTTCCAAAGGTGAGTTCTTGGCAAGCATGAGCCACGAGATCCGCACGCCTATGAATGGGGTGATCGGTTTTACGGACATGCTTTTAGATACCAACCTGGATGATGAGCAGATCGATTTTGCTGAGACGATAAAACGAAGCGGTGAGGGACTGCTTACCCTGATCAACGACATACTTGATTTTTCCAAGATCAAGGCCGGCCATTTGGAGCTTGAAACTGTTGATTTTGACCCCGAAGTTACTGCCTATGACGTTTGCGAGTTGATTCGTCCCAAAGTGCAAGAAAAGCCTGTCGAGATAATGTGCCGCATAGGCGATGAAGTTCCAGCATATGTCAGTGGCGACCCTGGTCGCTTTAGACAAGTGCTGATAAACCTCATGGGCAATGCTGTCAAGTTCACTGAAGCAGGTGAAATAGAACTATCTATTGAACTAACAGAGGAACACGATGATAGGATAAAACTGCATGCCAGTATTCGGGATACTGGAATCGGTATCCCCAAAGATAAGGTTGACACCATCTTTGATGTCTTTCAACAAGCCGATATATCCACGACTCGAAAATACGGCGGTACCGGTCTGGGACTTCCTATCTGCAAGAATATCGCCCAGATTATGGGTGGTGATGTGTGGGCAGAAAGCCCTTCGACTTCGCTCAGGACGGGCGAACCTGGCAAGGGGAGCACCTTTCACTTTACGGCTTGGCTGGGAAAGCCCGAAAATAAACAAGTAAAGAGACTTGCCCCAGTTTCGCTTTCCGGTAAGAAGGTTCTCATTTTTGATGATAATGAGAAAAACCTGGCTATTGTAACTCACATTGCGGAATCAGCTGGTATGCATGCAGTCGGAATCACAGCGGCGGACAAAGCCGTACCAACTGTGAAAAGTTTCATTGAGTCTGGCGCTCCCGTTGACGTTTGTATTCTGAACATCCAGATACCTGGAAAAAGTGGATATGACATAGCAAGTGAAATTCGAAATGCACAATCACAGATTGCTCACATGGTTTTGATTGCTTTTTCCTCTTCCGCGGAGCGGGATGCGAAGAAGTGCTTAGATGCAGGCTTTAACGGTTTTTTGCCCAAACCGATCCATCGGATAAAACTCTTGAATATGATGGCAAAGTTACTGGGTAAAGGCAGAGAAAAGAAGAAAGAGGGTACAATTGTCACACAGCATTCCATGCGGGAGGAGGCTAAGCATTCTGCTCGTATCCTTTTGGCAGAGGATAATCCTGTCAATCTGAAGTTGGCAAAAATGATAATGACAAAGGCTGGCTATCAAGTGGAGGTCGCCAACAATGGCCGAGAGGCAACCGAGAAATTCACATCATCTCCCGACGACTACGACCTGATCTTCATGGATATCCAGATGCCAGAGATGGACGGCATGAAAGCAACAAGAGCAATCAGAAAAAAGGGATTTAGCACCATTCCGATCATTGCTATGACAGCCAATGCAATGAAAGGCGATAGGGAAAAGTGTCTTGAAGCAGGCATGGATGATTATATTCCAAAACCGATCAAGAGGGAGATTGTGTTTGAGATGCTTGAGAAGTGGGTTTTGAACAAGGAAGATTCATGAAATATCTACACGTTCCCGCTGGCGCACAATGCCTTGCTATTGTTTCAATCTCTGTTTGAACCTCCTACAATTTTGAAGACCCCTCCGAGTTGCGTATACCTGCTAACCCAAACGACTCCCGGCCGTAATGTCTGCCATGCCTGACCTGGCTGAGATCATATCGGGATTTCGAGGTATACTCCTGGACACGTTGATCTGAGATGTTGTAGATCCTTCTGATATAATTGGCACGCCCGGAGGGATTCGAACCCCCGGCCTACGGATTCGAAGTCCGGCGCTCTATCCAGCTGAGCTACGGGCGCATAAGGTAGGTGTGGGGTGAGTGATGGGACTTGAACCCACGGCCACCAGGGCCACAACCTGGTGCTCTGCCAACTGAGCTACACTCACCATATAATGCAACTTGTTCTATATCATAACATATTTGAATGTTCAAGCAATTTAAGGATGGTTCTTACTTCGAGGCTATTGATAAACTTATGATTGACGCTTACTATGATTTTTTATACAAATAGGGATTAGAAATACTAATTCTTGTAATGTCGTAGTCGGCCAGAGAAAGGTGATTTCTTGAATAAGCTTGTTGTCTTTGTGATTCGCTTGATCCTTGGAGCTATATTTGCTGTTATATTGACACGTTTTTTCTATCCAAAGGCGGGTATTGTCTTCATAGTTGGCGCCGGAATAACACTTGTGGGGTTGGCTTACATTACCGAATATTTTCGCACCAAAGGAAGAGACAGTGACTGAAGGCTCATCATTGAAACATGTTATTCTCGGTACTGCAGGTCACATTGATCACGGGAAGACGAGTCTGATTAAGGCTGTTACCGGGATAGACACGGACCGGCTCAAGGAGGAAAAGCGTCGTGGTATTACTATTGAGCTAGGTTTTGCTTGGCTTGAGCTTCCTAGCGGACAATCTGTTGGAATTGTGGATGTGCCGGGCCACGAAAAGTTTGTAAAAAATATGGTAGCCGGCGCAACAGGAATTGATCTGGTAGCGTTGATTATAGCAGCCGACGAAGGTGTTATGCCGCAGACTAGAGAGCATCTGGACATATGTAAACTTCTTGGCATAAAGCACGGTTTGGTTGTCGTTACCAAGGTTGATATGGTGGAAGAAGAATGGCTTGAATTGGTGACCGATGACTTGGAATTGTTTCTAGAGGGTAGTTTCTTAGAGGGCGCCCCTATTGTACGAGTTTCTTCGGTTACAGGTCAAGGAATTGATGAATTTGTTAACGTCCTGGAGGGCTTGTGCCAAGAGATCCCGGAGCGATCCGCAAGCGGTTTGTTCAGACTTCCGGTAGATCGTGTTTTTTCCATGAAGGGGTTTGGTACGGTTATTACGGGAAGTCTCATGTCCGGCAGGATCAATGTTGGTGAGACCATTATGGTCTATCCGTCCGGGATACAGTCCAAGGTTAGGGGTATTCAAATACATGGACAACCGGCGGAGGAAGCAACTGCTGGGGTTAGAACGGCAATTAATTTTCAAGGACTCGATCGTACATCAATTAATCGAGGAGATATGTTGGCTCGAGTCAATACACTCAAACCTAGTTACATGGTGGATGTTGTTCTCAATTTCTTGGGGTTTGGCAAAAAGCCCCTTAAGAACCGCACTAAGGTGCGGTTTTACACGGGCAGTAGCGAGATAGAAGGAAACATCATTTTAATGGATAGGGATGAGCTTCAGGCAGGTGAACAGGTTCTTGCACAATTACGTCTTGAAACTCCTGTGTCGCTGGCAAGAGATGACCGCTTTGTCATTCGAAGCTATTCTCCCGTAAGAACAATAGCGGGTGGTTATGTAATTGATCCGATTCCAGCCAAACACAAGCGTTTCACGGAAGGTGTCATAGCGCATTTAAAATATTTGGCTAAAAGTGATCCAAGTGAACTTGTGTCTTATCAGGTAAAAGAATCCGGTTTGCAAGGTGTTTCCTTCTCGGATCTTGTTATTATGACAAACATGTCGGAAAAGGAACTGGAACAAGAACTGCAGAACCTGCTTTCCAAAAAGATCGTGCTTCAAATGGATCGTGACAAAAGGCTTTTCCTTCATGGACGTGTCTTTGATGAGCTACAACAAAACGCCCTTGGCATCCTTAAGGCTTTTCACAAGGAAAACCCGTTAAAACCCGGAATGATAAAAGAGTTGTTTAAATCGAAGCTCTCCAAGGCCCTAGGTTTCCATGGGTTTAGTCTCTTGGTCCAAACTCTGATTAAGTCCGGATTGGCGGTTCAGGAAAAGGAATTGATTCGTCTCGCAGAGCATAAGATTGCTTTAGAAGCTGACCAGAAAGAGATTAGGCGTAAAATTCAGAAGGCTTATCTCGATAGTGGGCTTCAGCCTCCGTATTTCAAAGAACTCATAACGTCAATAGGGCAAAATGCCGGCAATATGAAGGATGTTTTGGGTCATATGGTTAAAGAAGGTGTGCTCATCAAGGTAAAGGAAGATCTTTATTTTGATCGGGGTGCCATTGAGGGTTTGAAAGAGAAGGTTGTGGGCTTTTTGCGGACAAATGGAGAGCTTACAACGCCACAATTCAAGGAAATGGCGGAGGTTTCGCGCAAATATATGATTCCTCTGATTGAGTATTTCGACGATACAAAGCTGACTATTCGTGTTGGAGATGTCCGAAGACTGCGAGAGGGATAGAACATGACACAGGATAAAGACAATAACGGTGTGCCGGCTATAGAGCAAAAGTCAGAAGGCAATGGGGGCGGTTTTAAGCAATTTCGCAGCTTTCGAGTTGTCGTAGGTGTTATTTTTGCAGGAATTATCCTTTGGGGTTTTTGGTTTCTATTGGGGCTTTTTGAAGGATCGGACAAACCGCATGTGATAATGCCGTTGGAAGAGGAAGTAGTCCATGGCATTGAGGAAACTGAAGGCCTTCCCCACAGCATTGAAGGCAGCTACCTGCTTGGAGAGCATGATACTAAAGCCGAAGAGGATGAGGTGGACAAACACGATGTTACCCTTGGCCAGGGTGGTGTACATCAACCCAAGATGTTGCCTGAACATGAGATTTTGGGTGAACGTGGTTCTTCACATCACCCAAAACCCCTTGGCGTACACTTTGTTGAGGCTACCATTTTGGTGTTGAACTATGAGTTGAGTGAGCGGTTTTGGGGTTGGCGCCGCAATGATTTGATCCGGTTTACCGACAATGTGGAGAATATGCAGTTGGGCACACTTGAGGTTGTCCGCAGAGCCAGTGTCGTCCTTATGGAGCGGATTTCTCGCCATGGGCCGTCGGCCACTATTGATATAAATCTGCAGAATGCCATGAATTGGCTGATGATCAAACCTGAGAAGTACTGGTTGCCTGCGGCGGAGCAAAAGTATCTCGATAGCATGGAGGAACTGCGCGCGTATGCACAAAAGCTCGAAAAAGGTGCGGCCCACTTCTACGATCGCACAGATAATTTGATTCCACTTCTGATCAGTTTTGCGGATTTGGCCGGCAGTTGTGATGAAAACCTGGTCAAGGCGGAAGAAGATGACGGGTCCTCTGTGAGTTGGTTTAAGGTAGATGACTATTTCTATTATGCAAAGGGTATCGCAAGGGCTATGGAAAAGATACTCCATGGTGTCAGGGAAGATTTTTCTAGTGTTTTGGAGACACGGCATGGTGTTGACTTGCTTCATCGTGCTATTCATGCCTGTCATGTGGCAGCCGAGCTAGATCCATGGCTGGTTACAAATGCTTCCCTAGACGGCATTTTGGCAAATCATAGGGCCAATATGGCGGCAGAGATTAGCCATGTGCGTTATTTCCTTAATGCTCTGGCGAAGGCGCTTTCCACTTAGGGCTGAACCATGAAACAGTGAGCCTGAATGACGTCTCTTTCTAACGGTTCACGGGGATCAGGGATCAGACCTTTTTCTGAATAGATCTTCGCAAACCATTCAGCATTCTACCAATCTCTGCTGTTCTATTGAGCGTTTTGTCTATACTTCTAAATCTCGATAACTTTTTGGCGTCACCAACTTCTCCTGGCCCCCGAACCCTGATTGCTGACCCCCATGAACCGTTACTATGTTTCTTTTAGACTTCCTACAATCTCACTGATATCGGAGATGTTGTGTTTTTCCAGATAGGTTTCAAGGCCTTCCACGATTTCAACAGAAGCCTTTGGATTTACCAAGTTGGCGGTGCCAACCTGTACGGCAGTAGCGCCTACGATGAGAAATTCCAGGGCGTCTGTTGTATTCATGATGCCGCCAATTCCGATGACAGGTATACAAAGCGCCTTAACAGTATTCCATACCATCCGCAGCGCAATGGGCTTGATGGCAGGCCCGGACAGCCCACCTATGATGTTTGCGAGCTTCGGTTTGCGAGTTTCTATATCTACAGCCATGGCAGAGATCGTATTAATCAAGGAGACGGCATCTGCTCCCGCTTCTTCCACGCTTTGAGCTATAGCTACAATATCCGTAACATTCGGTGAGAGTTTGACGATTATGGGAAGCTTTGTCTTGGCTTTTACCTTCTTTGTGACTTTAAATGCCGCTGTCGGATCAGTGCCAAATGCCATACCTCCTTCCTTTACATTGGGACAGGAGATGTTTACCTCAATTGCCGCTATTCCACTGAGAGTGTCGATACGTTGCGCCAGTTCACCATATTCTTCAGTGCTCTGAGCGTATATATTTAGGATGACAGCAGTATCCAAAGACTGTAGAAATGGAAGTTTTCTTTCGACAAATGCCTCGAATCCGACATTTTCGAGGCCAATAGAGTTAATCATTCCTCCGCAGGTCTCAACGGTGCGTGGAGGTGGATTGCCATGTGTTGGCCGGAGGGAAAGGCCTTTGGTTATTACGGCTCCCAAGCGGTTTACGTCAAAGAATGGCGAAAACTCCCGACCATATCCAAAGGTGCCGGAAGCTACCATTACAGGATTCTTTAGCTTGATGCCGCCTATATCTACTGCAAGGTTCGGTTTTTTCATTTCAACTGGTTTTTACGATATTTAAGTGAACCGAAAATGTCAATTACAATGGGAGAAAAAGTGACAAAGGATTGACACATAGCCGTGTTTTTTGATATTAAACAAACTTTTGCTGTGAATCTAAACCCTTTTTGGAGTGTGATTATGACCAAGGATAAGAAGGGGGATAATAAAAGGGTCCTCATTACCGGCAATGATGCTGTGGTCGAAGGGCTGTGTTGCGCCGCCGGCAACAAAAGACGTATCGTCTATGCGGGTTATCCTATAACACCTGCATCAGAGATTGCCACACGTGCCTCAGTGGTATTGGCGAAACATGGCGGGACTTTTATACAAATGGAAGATGAAATTGCTTCCATACAGGCAATTTCCGGGGCGGGCCTTGCGGGAGCGATTGCCGTCACAGCCACTTCAGGACCCGGTATGAGCCTGATGTCTGAAGGCCTCGGGTTTGCCGCCATGATTGAATCACCTATTATTTGTGTGAATGTCCAGCGTGGAGCGCCTTCTACCGGCATGCCCACATGGATGGGACAAGGGGACATGATGCAGGCAAGGTGGGGAACTCATGGGGATAGACCTGTGATTGTGCTTGTGCCTAACAGTGTTGAAGAGACGCTGCTTCTTACCTACGAGGCCTGCAAGCTGTCTCAAGAGTATTTAAATCCTGTTACTTTAATGCTGGATGAGATCATTGGGCACATGGAAGAGCCGATCAGTATCCCTAAACTTCCTCCAATACCGGTAAACCCTGATTCCCAGATTATCGGCAATGGACATCGTTTTCATCGAACCGGCCTTACGCATGATTTGGAAAGTTGTCTTCCCAGTATTAATCCTGAGACTCAAGAAAAACTGGTGAGGAAGTTGCTTGATAAGGTTAAAAAAAATGCAGACAAGATTATCAAGTACGAAACATATGGTTCCTTGTCGGAGGCCAAAGTAATCATTGTCTGCTATGGATCTGAATCGCGTTCTGTTAAGGCGGCTTTAAAGCAGATTAGCGGAAAGAAAATGAAAGTGGCTATGCTAAGACTGATTACGGCTTGGCCAACTCCAAAAGATCTTATTTGCAAACTTGATAAGAAAGATAGGATCTTTCTAGTTGCAGAGATAAATGATGGACAGATAAAGATAGAGTTTGAACGTTATATAAAGAAAGGTGATGTCGAGGGTTTGAATCTCATGGGTGGTAGGATTCACACGCCCGGTGAGATATTGGAAGCAGTTGAGAGACTGATCTAGAGTGCCTAAAGTGAGCTAAAGTGCCTTGAGTGCCTAAAGTTATGGATTGGCATTTCACTTGAACCCTGGCATCTTTTCAAGGCGAAAGCCGCAATCCTTGAACCCTGGAATCCTCTTTAAAAAATGAAGGGAGCAAGAGATGGATATTAGCCAGCATCCATATGCTGAGTTACTCAGAAAAGAGATGATGCCCAACATTTGGTGTTCTGGTTGCCGCATTGGAAGAATCAAGAACGCCTTTATAGAGGCGGTTCAACATCAAGGTTATAACCCTGACAAGTGTGCCGTGGTTTCCGGCATTGGCTGCTCTTCACGTATTGCGGGCTATCTGAATCTTGACGGTATTCATTCTACCCATGGCAGAGCCATACCTACCGCCCTTGGCGTGAAATTGGCCGATCCCGAATTAATGGTTACTGTCATGGGGGGCGATGGAGATATCTTGGGTATTGGTGGAAATCATTTCCTTGCCTTGGGAAGGCATGGAAAAGACTTAAATATCATCTGCATGAACAACTATGGGTACAGCATGACGGGGTTTCAACATGGTCCCACGACCCCCTTTGGGGCAAAAACCGTTACAACTTCAGGTGGTAATCCGTATGCACCACTTAATCCTATTGCCGTGGCCTTAGCGGCAGGATACACCTTTGTGGCGCGTTCCACATCTTCACACCCCTATCATCTTGTAGACTGTCTGGTATCTGCCATGAACAACAAGGGGCCGAGTTTTATCGAGGTCCTTGTACCCTGCATGCTTTTTGAAAGGCGCAACAAGATCAAGTCTCTTGATGCGTTGTTTTTGGAAAAGGCTACAATTAAAGAAACCCTTAGCCAGGCGGATATTCATCAAAACGCATTTTCGGAGGAGATCAGCCTTGGTGTTTTTAGAGACTCTCAGATTCCGGACAGGCCGGCACCGGCGTTTGCAAAGGCTGTCAAAAAGAAGGCCGGCAAGAAACCAAGAGTGACCTTCAAGTCAAAAGACAGTGGCATCGATTATATGCAGATTCGTATGGAGGGAACAGGTGGGCAGGGGATTGTCCAGGGCGGCAAGACGATGATTAATGCTGCCATGAACATGGACCCAAAGCTAAATAGTACCCTGATAAAGCGATACGGGCCGGAGATGAAGGGAGGAAGTTGTTTGACTGATATAGTCTTATCTTCTCAACCCGTTGATTATCCTTTTGTTGAAATCCCCGATTTGCTGATTATGATGTCAGGTTTGATTACCAAAGAACGGGGTGGAAAAGTAATAGTAAACGAGAATGGAACGGTTGTTATAGACGAGTCTACGGTTGATCTGAGTCTGTTGGATGATCTTGCCGATACGGTTAAAATCTTTAAGGTTCCGGCAACTCAGATTGCCAGAGAGAATTTCAGAGTTGTAGTTGCCAATAATGTGATGATGGGCTTTGTTTGTAAAACAACATCGATTATTGACAAGAATTGCATAAAGGCGGCAATCGTTAAATCTGCTCCTCCCGGAACGGAAGAGATGAACTTGGCGGCGTTTGAAAAGGGTTATGAGTTATGAAAAACGAAGTTTCCAGCTCACGATACTGGAATATCAAGGATTGTACGATACCAATCGGGAAAGTGACGATATTACCCAGTTATTGCAAAGGCGGCGATGATTGTGATGACTGCATAAGATTTTGTCCGGAAAATGTCCTTGAGCGGGGCACGGAGCCTAACGAACGAGGGTATTTCCCCCCGATTATAGTAGAAGAGGGAAAGTGCACTGTTTGTGTAAGGTGTCAACTCTATTGCAGTGAAAATGCAATTTTTGTTCAAAAGACCGGTGAGCGTATCGTAACAGCTGAAGAAGTATCATTAGCACGAGAGGAGAATTGATAATATATGCCGGATGATCGCATAGGAGTCTTTATCTGTCATTGCGGGACCAACATTAATGGCATGATAGATTGTCACAAGGTCAACGAAAAGGTTTCGCAAAGCGGGGTTGCTTTGGTTAGAGAGCATTCCTACATGTGTACCGGGGGCCAGGCACAGATCATTAGCGATATCGACGAATACGAACTGGATAGGGTTGTGGTAGCGGCTTGTTCTCCCAGGATACACGAGGAAACCTTTCGCTCTGTGTGTTCAGTAGCTGGAATCAATCCATACCTGATGGAAATGGTCAATATTCGTGAGCAGTGCTCTTGGTGTCATTCCTACGTGCGTGATGAGGCCACTGAAAAGGCTGCAGAGCTTGTGCTAATGGGGATTGAAAAGATTAAGCTCAACGAGCCGTTGACTCCTTTAAAGGTTCCCATGACCAAAAAAGCGCTGGTCATAGGCGGGGGCATCAGTGGCATAGAAGCGAGCTTGCAACTTGCTGATCTGGGACACAAAGTGATCTTGGTGGAAAAGGGTCCGACCATTGGTGGTAAGATGGCCCAGCTAAATAAGATCTTTCCGGATCAGAATTGTAGCCCCTGAATCCTTGGGCCTAAGATGGTGGATGTCGGTCGACATCCCAACATTGAATTGCTCACCATGTCTGAGGTAGTAGCGGCTAGTGGTTATATTGGAAACTTTGAGGTCCTGTTAAGAAAGCATCCCAGGTACATTACTGAAGAGTGTACTTTTTGTGGTGAGTGTCTTGAGCGTTGTAATGTCTTCACGGAAGATGAGTTCAACGTGGGACGTGGTTTGAGAAAGGCAATATATGTCCCGTTTTTACAGTCTGTTCCCAGACAATATGTGATTGATGATAAGGCATGTATCTATTTTTCCGATCAGGGATGTGAGAAATGTGTGGAAGATTGCAAAAAGCACGCTATTGATCTTTCTCAAACCATTGAGGAAGAAACAGTACATGTGGGTACGATCATTGCGGCTACAGGGATAAAACCATACGATCCTACGGGATTATATGGTTACGGTGACGCGCGTTTCCCTGATGTTATAACTTCCATGGAGCTGGAAAGGATGATGTCAGTGGAAGGCCCCACACAAGGGCATGTATTTAGGCCTTCCACGGGGAAGCGGCCTGAAAGTATCGCCTTTATTCAGTGCGCAGGTTCCAGATCCTTTAAGGAGGGGCAACTATCCTATTGTTCGAAGCTATGCTGTGCAAATACGATAAAGAATGCCTTGCTATTAAAAGAGCACTTTCCGGACCTTGAGATCTACGTTTTTCACAATGGCATTAGGACTAGTGGAAACAGGCAAGAAAGGATGTTTTTGGAGGCAAGAAAGCAAGGTGTTATCTTTGTCAATGCCTTCCCGGAGATTGGTGAAGGTCATATCCTAAGCTTTTCCGACCCTATACTGGGGCAAGAGAAACTGATTGAAAAGTCCTTTGATCTTGTAACTTTAGCTGTAGGACTTGTTCCCACAGCGCAGGAGATGTCAAGTGCGCTTGGGGTTCCATTGGGAAAAAGGGGCTTTATCAAGGAAGACAATCAGTTGTCTCCAACCGCAACCCCTACCAATGGCATCTATATTGCCGGTGCTGTAGGTGCACCTGCCGACATAAAACAATGCATTGAACAGGCCGGCAGCGCTTCTATGCAAGTGGCAAAGCACTTTCAGAAAGACTATGCCGAGCTTTCTCCTGTTATTGCCAGAGTAGATCTTGATAAATGTACGGGCTGTGGGAAATGTGTCAAACAATGCCTGTTTGGGGCGATTCGTGTCGAGGACAAGGTTGCTTCAATTACTCAGGCATTGTGTCGAGGATGCGGCAATTGTGAGGACGCCTGTGAATTTGATGCAATCTCCATAGCAAATTATACCGAAGAGCAAATGAAGGCCCAACTGAGAGAGGCCTTGAGGGAGCCTGAAGACAAGATTATCGTATTCGCGTGTAATTGGTGTTCTTATGCAGGTGCTGATTTTGCTGGGACCAGCAGGCTTCAATATGGAGCAAATACGAGAATTATCAAGACCATGTGTTCTTGTCGCGTCAGTGTTGATCTCATAACACACGCGTTTGCCTTAGGGGCGCCCAAAGTAATTGTTTCGGGCTGCCATCCTGGGGATTGTCATTATCTTGACAATAACATGTTTACAAAAAAACGAGTGACGAGATTAAAGGAAAAACTTGAGCGAAAAGGGCTTAATCCTGACAGATTGATGCTGGAATGGGTCTCGGCTGCTGAGGGCCGGAGATTTGCCGAAATGATTCATAGGATGGAAGAACTGGAAGTAGATGAATCCGAGGTCGAAATGAGCAAGATGATCTTCAGCCAAACCAAGAAGAAAAAGGTGAAAAAGAAGATGCCAACTAAAGAGGGTAAAGGGGTTTGAAGAAAGGACGGAGCTTTTCAGGGAAAGCGTGTGGAGTGAAGATGGCATAGGAGCCATCTTTAGCGGGAGCAACCTGACCTTTTCGGTTTTAGGATTTTGATATCTATGATTTCAACAACGACTTCTTGTGTACCGTGTTTTAGTGGTTTTCTACGCTGGAATAACGTATGTTGATGAGAATGCAACCTTTGAACTTCTGAACCGCTGATCTCGTGAACGGTCCCTAAGCACCTAAGCGTTCAGCCGTGAGCTGAAAGAGCATGGTGTCTGTGACGAATCGCTTTTAGCTGCTTTAAAATGGGTTCGATGCGTTCTTCATGTTCCGGCGGGATCATAATGGCGGGCATAGCTATGTTTCGGTAACGTCTTGCGTGCAGCAAAGGCAGCAACTAAGTTTGCAGGTTACGGGAAGGTTCTTTGAATAATCATCGTAAACCCCGTATATCTTATCTAAGATATCAAGATCGGGGGCATCAAGGTCGAGGGCCATTTTCCTTAATAGTGTTTCTTGTCATACAAATACAGGGCCATGCCTACGGCAGCGGCCTGGTCTTCAGTGATGGTTCCGGACAAGTTTGTGGCGCCGTTGGTTTCTTCAGCACTCTTTTTTTGCAGGTCAATGCGAGCAAATATCCGTCCGGTAATTTGCATGATGACTTGAAGGATACCTAAAACGACGAATATCCCAACAAAACGTATGACCAAAGTGGCGATGGCATAATTCCAGTCAATGACTTCCATATGAGATTCCTTATTTCCTCCGCTAACTAACTTAAAAGCCCTCAAACAGTTAGCATTATCGATCAACCAAACATGGCGATTAACATGCCTGCCGCCGATGCGCTGCCGATTACCCCTGCCAGATTTGGGCCGATGGAATGCATGAGAAGAAAATTGTTCGGATCCTCTTGTTGACCCACCATCTGTGACACCCGTGCGGCCATGGGGACGGCGGAAACGCCTGCCGAGCCGATTAATGGGTTCAACTTATCCTTGAGGAAAAGGTTCATAATCTTGACTGTGAGGATGCCGCCTACGGTGCAAACGGCGAAATCAAGCAGCCCAAAGGTGAAGATAAGCATCGGTTTGGCGGTAAGAAATTTATCAGCCTGCATAGTGGCGCCTACCGAAATGCCCAGAAATATGGTGACGATATTCATCAAAGATCCCTGGGCAGAGCCTGCCAGTCTGTCCACCACGCCGCTTTCCCGCATGAAATTTCCAAACATGAACATGCCCATTAAAGGGGTTACAGCGGGAATTAAGATTGCAATAACGGCGGATACGATAAGGGGGAAAAAAATCTTTTCAAGCTTTGACACCGGCCTGAGTTGTTTCATCCTTATTTGGCGTTCCTTCTTGTTTGTCATTAACCGCATTATGGGCGGTTGAATCAAAGGAACCATGGCCATATAAGAATAGGCGGCAAGGGCATTGGCTCCCAGCAGGTGAGGCGCAAGTTTGGCCGTCAGATATATGGTTGTCGGCCCGTCCGCACCGCCGATAATGGCAACGGATGCGGCTTCTTTCATGGTGAAGCCAAACAGGAGTACGCCGAGAAACGTAATAAATACGCCAAGCTGTGCGCCGGCGCCTATGATCATTGTCTTAGGGTTGGCGATGAGGGGCCCAAAGTCGGTCATGGCGCCCAGTCCTAGGAATATGATACACGGGATAACCTCCCATTCGATACCGTAATGGTAAAATATGTTGAAAAGCTCCCGCTTGCCATGGTCATCGAATCCCATTAGGGGTACTAGTGGAAAGTTGACGATAAAGATTCCAAAGCCTATGGGCAAAAGAAGCAGGGGCTCGTATTTTTTTACAACAGCTAGATAGATAAAAAACAGAGCGATTGCCCACATAATAGCGAGCTTATAATGAAGATGAAAAAGCCCGGTCTGTGTATATAGGATATTAAATAAAAGATCTGTGAAACTGCTCCAGGTCATAGTAGCACCTTATTTTATATTTCGGGTTCAAGGATTTTACGAATGAAAATCGGGCAAAGCCAGCCTGAAACTGAGATGCGAAAATGTTAAGTTATTTGTAACTCAGGTAATTAGACTGAAGGCCGAAGGCAAAAAAACAGCAACGTAGCCATTAATATCTCTATTTGAATGGAACCATGTAAATATTGGTCGGAAGTAGATGTATTTTCCTTCAGTCTTCAGCCTTCTAACTAACCACCTGAGTAGCGTAGGAATGGGGTTTATAGTAAAACAAGTATAAGGTCAAGAAGATTTAGCCATTGGGTGTGTCGAAGATTCCCGCGTTGCGGGGGTCATGCTTGCTTACGAATAATGCTACTTTCACCCGGCTGTAATTTTGTATCGCCTTCTATGGTGATTGTCAGGTTTTGCTTCATTTCTATATCCAGGATCTCTCTTCGTTTTTTGTTTTGAAGGTAGTCGGCGACATTGACGGGCACAATACCTTTGACGTGCCTTGAATTGTTGTTCTTGAGTATTTCGGAACGAAGTCGTCTCATAAACTCGAGAGCAAGCCTTTCAGCTGAGGCAACTAAGCCTTTTCCGTGACAGTGAGGACAAGGGATGAAGCTGCCATACTCGATAGAGGCAGTGATCCTTTGCCGAGACAGTTCCAAGAGACCAAATTTGGAAATGGTCCCAATGCTGATTCGTGCTTTGTCCGGCTTGGTGTGTTCTTTAATAGCTCCAATTATGGCCTGATTATGCTTGCGATCTCTCATATCGATAAAGTCGATAACAACCAGCCCTCCGAGATCGCGTAGCCGTAGCTGCCTGGCAATTTCGGGTGCTGCCTCAAGATTTGTGGAATATGCCGTTTTCTCCATAGACCCTCCACGAGTAGATTTGCCGGAATTGACATCAATGGCGACTAGGGCCTCCGTTGGATTAATGACAATGTGGCCGCCTGATTTCAAACGGACTTTACTTGCAAAGATAGAAGAGATCTGATCTTCTAGCTGATGTTTGGTGAACATCGGCTGTGGGTCTTTGTATAGTTTTACTATCCCAGTGTGTTTGGGAGATATAATCCGCATAAACTCCCTGAGATCTTTATGGATCTCTATGTTATCCACAAGGATCTCCTTGACATCGGCCGTGAATAGGTCCCTGATAGCACGGATGGCAAGATGGCGTTCCTTGTATAAAAGGCGAGGGGCCGGCTCAGTAAGGCCTCGTTTTTTGATGCTTTCCCACAGCCGATGCAAATAGCGGATATCTTTGGCAATATTACGCTTGTTTTGCCCATTTCCTGCTGTGCGAACGATTGTACCAAACCCCTCTGGAATCTTTAGAGATTCAACAATTTTCTTAAGTCGTTGTCTTTCTTTTTCATCTTCAATCTTCCTTGAAACCCCTGAGCTTTTTGATCCCGGCATCAAGACTGTGTAGCGACCCGGCAAGGAAATGAACGTTGTAAGCATGGCGCCTTTGTGTAATATGGGTTCCTTGGATACCTGAACCAAGAGTTCTTGGCCAGATTCGATCAAATCTAGTATAGTCGACTTTTTCTTGTTACAGGCTTTAGGTTTATCGGCAAAGTAATCGCTATGTATTTCGTGTTGTTGTAAAAAACCGTGCTTTTCTGCTCCATAGTTAATAAATGCAGCCTGAAGGCTTGGTTCCACGCGGGCTACTTTTCCCTTATAGATGTTTCCGCGGATCAGTTCCCTGGCGGCGGTTTCAATACTAAAATTTTCCAGGTGGCCCTTTTTGACCAAGGCGATTCGGCATTCTTCAGGGTCAACAGCATTTATCAGGATCTTGTACTGTTCTTCCTGTTTTTTCATATTCTAATCTACCTCTGCATCTCATTTTCTAAAAATAGTTCGTGGCGCCTGTGTACCTGATACATGAAGGCCTCAAGGCGAGTGGATGTGTTTGTTTCCGTCTGTCCGTCATAAGATAGATTCAAATAGGGGATGTTATTATTCTCTTCTTTGAATCGCTTAAGCAAGGCGCTGACAATGGTGCCGGGCATGCATGTAAATGGCATGATACTGACAAGGCCCGCGGTTTGCCTTTTTATGTAATCAACGCTCTTGCCGAGACTTAGAACAGATTCTCCCCTAAAGGAAGGATGGATATAAGGCATAGCGTTTTTCAGGATACTCCTTGTGGATGGTTCCCACAAATAGCGGAGCATTCCGTCAAAGACGGCACTGTACCTGTGTTCATAGCGCCTTTGAAGGTAATCGACCCAGACATTTTTTAACCACGTTTTAAGCTGTTTCTTTTGAAGGCTTCGTTCTTTGGCTATGTAATTGATGTAGAGTACCCACTCGGCAACGGGGGACATCCAGGCCTCCGCGCCTAGAGCTTCGATCTTCAGTATAGCGTCTTCATTGGCAAACCGGTTGGCCCTGGTGTAGATCTCTCCTACTATCCCAACGAACGGTTTTGTACCCAAACCGTTTTTTGGTATGGTTTCAAAAGAGGCCTTGGTTTCTCTTAAGGTCCGCACAATGTTTCCTCTGTTTTCGACCGTACGACATATCTTTTCAAGTGCATCCGAATAGGCTCGATTTGATGCCCCGGGTTCTCTTTCGTAAGGCCGGACCTGTCTGACCAACTTTTCTAATAGATCGACAGCCACCAAACCCTGCCAGCCAAGTTTGGGGAAGTCGCCGTTGACCATTCCGAGTTCCTTGTAAAAGACTTCACTCTGGTTGGGCGCATAGATGGGAACATTCCCATACCCCAATCTATCCAAGACAAGTCTGTGAAAACGGTGGTACTGTCCATAACGACACGGTCCTGTCCCGGAGGGCATAAAAAAGGCCGATCTGTCCGGGTCAAAACCAGTGTTGCGCACACGTTTTATCATATCTCCGGTAGTGAGAATGCATGGGTAGCATTCCTTGCCCGAGGTGAACTGGTGACCAATGCTTAGGGTTTGTTCATCAGATTCTGGAAGGACTTCAGAGTCTACTCCACAGGCCCTGAAGGCAGCGGCCACAGCGTAGGCTTGATCGCTCATGGGTGGAATGAATACCTTCCGCCGGTATGTTCCGTTGTGCCTGTGATAGACTTGGCTCCGGGTCTTTTTCGGTTTCAGTCTCGCATTGTTTAAGCTATCTAGAAAGGCCTCCAGGCGGGTGATTGCGCCGACATCAGCGCTGTGTTCATCAATTTCGATTTCAAGATATGGTTTTCCCTGGAGTCGGTCGTGAAAAAAATGCGAGATGAACGAATCGGGTCCACATCCGAAGTTTGTGATATAGATGGCGAAAAGTTGGGGGTTATCCCTGATGATCTCCGCTGCGCTCATAATCTTTTGGCCAAAGCGCCAATACTGGCTGGTGATACTTGAATTGTCGGGTGAGTGCTCATCAAGGCGGAGGAAATCGACCGGCATGGCAAGGGTATCAAGATCGCGAAGTTTTTTGGGCAGGTTTAGGTTAATGCCGGGATCGAATCCATTATATGGTCTGCTCACAATTATCATGAGTTTTTCATCAGGCGCCAAGCCGGAAAGTATCTCATCCCCACGATTTCTCAGCCTGTTGTAAAATCTTTCCTGTGCTTTCCAGGCGGCGGCGGTAGCATTATTGATAGCCCGTGAGTTTACAGCCAGCGACTTAGAAAGCGATTTCAGCCCCCTCAAGAGTTTCGAATACCCTCTTCCAAAATAGAGGACTGGTTGTAAAGCCCGCACTTGCGCCTTTTTAAAATCTATGGATGAATGAATCATATAGGCCAGTGTTTGGGCGTAGGGACACAAATAACTAAAAGATGATTGAGAAGCATGTTTCAAATCAACCACATGGGGAAGGAAAATGGTTTTGACCCCTTTGTCAAAGAGATCCAATATGTGACCATGGGCGACCTTTATGGGGAAACAGGTTTCTGCCACTGTGCACTCTAGACCCTTGTGGATGAGCTTTTTGTGTGTTTGTTCGGAGATAATGACCTCATAGCCTAATGTTTCGAGGAAGGTAATGAAAAAAGGAGCCAGCTCCATAAAGAACATCGTTCTGGGGATTCCAATAGTTCCGTGCCTTCCACGTGGGGCTGTGTAAACCATTTCTTGAAAAGGGGTTTCAAGGAGCCACTCTTGTCTTTGGGCGAAAAGATCCGGGAGCTTGCGATTTTCTGTACTTTGGCGTTTGTTTTCGTACCTCTCACAGCGGCCACCGTAAAAAAGCGGTCTTCTGCTTTCCACAGACACTTTTCTTATCTCGCATCTATTGGGACACTTTGCACATTCGAAAGAAGTGGTAGTGTATTGAGATTTGCTTACGTCAAAACCCTTGAAACGACTTTCTTTCCAATTCCGCTCCTTCATGGCAAGGAGTCCTGCCCCGATGGCTCCTGTCACATCGCAATGAGGGGGAACAGTAACAGGTTTTCCCACTACCTTTTCAAATGCGGCCACAATGCCGGCGTTTTGGGCGGTTGCCCCTTGGTAAAAGATAAGGTCTCCTACCTTTCGTTGTTCCACAACACGATTCAGATAGTTTTCAACAATAGAATAGCTTAAGCCTGCCACCAGATCATCTTTGTTAGACCCTTGTTGCTGATAATGGACAAGATCCGATTCCATAAAGACCGTACAGCGTTCACCAAGACGGATCGGATTTTTTGCAGAAATGGCAAGGCTTCCAAATTCCTCTTTGATGGACATTCCCAGTTTTTCCGCCTGCTCCTCGAGAAAGGAGCCGGTTCCTGCGGCGCACACTTTGTTCATCATGAAATCCACAATAACGCCGTTTTTGAGACTGATATACTTGGAATCCTGACCACCTATTTCAAATATGGTATCTACCATGGGATCGATGTCGGCGGCGGCTGTGGCCTGGGCGGTAATCTCATTTCGTATGATATCCGCTCCGACAAAATCCCCCGTAAGATATCTTCCCGAACCGGTAGTGGCTGCTCCGACCACCTTGACCTTTCCGGCGTACTTTTCGCCGATGATCCTAAGTCCCTCTTTTACCGCCTCGAGAGGCCTTCCCGCTGTCATGAGGTATACTTTGGCCACGAGTTTCCTGTTGTTATTAATCAAAACGACATTTGTGCTTATAGAGCCGACGTCGATGCCGAGGTAAACCTCTTCTGGTTGGCCGCTTTTTTGTCCTTCCGGCCTGGTTGTTTGTTCGTTTCCATGGATATTGTCCCGGCGAGCGGCCTTGTATTCAAGAGGAGGAAGATGCTTTGCCTTGGCAGTGTGGGTAGCAATATATTCGTTTAAACGCTCAAGGCCATTAAAGCGTTTAACAGACGTCCCATTTTCCATAGTTTTTAAAACAGCTCCAATGGCGCCCATCGAAGCAAAGTGCTTGGGAACAATAAGTTGTCCGTCGTTAAGTTTTAGGACCTCTTGAAATGCCTTACGGACTCCATGATTGGCCGCAACACCCCCTTGAAATACGACAGGGGCCAAGAGATTTTTACCTTTTCCGATGTTGCTTTTTAGATTCCGGGCTAAGGCAAAACACAGCCCCGCAATGATCTCAAAGTCCGGGGTAGCTGCCTGCTGAAGGTGAATCATATCGGTCTTTGCAAAGACTGTGCATCGACCGGCGATACGAGGAGGAGTTTCTGATTGCAAGGCAAGCTTGCTAAAATCTTCAATGCTGTAACCCATCCGATGCGCTTGCTGATCCAGAAATGATCCGGTGCCGGCAGCACAAAGGCTGTTCATTGCAAAGTCTTCTATGATGAGGTTCCCTGCGCTGTCACGGTGTGTCAAGATCAGCTTTGCATCTTCCCCGCCCATCTCGATAATTGTCTTTATGTCCTGGTGAAAATGCTCAGCAGCTTTTGTTTGGGCAATAATTTCATTGACGAATATCCCTCCAAGCACCTTTGCAAGATGGGTTGCTCCTGTGCCGGTAAGTGAACATGATGCGATTGTCTCGGTTGGGATCTTTTCATAAAGGCGTGTTAGAACAGATGCGGTTGTTTCTAAGGGCCTTCCTCTTGTTCTGCTGTAGTCTTCCCAGACGATTTCACTGGAGTCGTTTACAAGGACAGTGTTCACACTGATAGAGCCTACGTCTATTCCGAGATGGACCAATGTTTTCGGGACGGAAGCCGTAGATGCATTTGTTTCGGTTATTTCAGACATCTTATATGCACCTCTCATCTGTCGGAGAAAGATGAAGAGATTAGTGGTAGGGAATTTACGATAAAATGGGTATTAGCATCGATGCGAGGGAAAAACAATCTTTTCTATCCTTTGCTAGAGAAATCGACGATCCATCTAATAAGGTTGATACCGATGAGAATGAAGCCTTCCATTCGGGAGACTCGAAAACCTGTGCGCATAAAAATAACCACTAGTACGACTACTGCCACCAGAAGATAGACACTGTGCAGGCCGGCGGGGTCAATCTGAAGAGGCCCAAGCATGCCGGCCAGCCCAAGAACCCCTAGGATATTATACAAATCACTGCCGATGAGATTGCCAATAGACATTGCGTAACGCCCCTTGATGGCGGCCATAAGTGAAGTGGCAAATTCAGGCGCTGAAGTGCCCGCTGCAACGATGGTAACGCCGATAACCCATTCTGATAGGCCGAGTCCTCTTGCTAAGGATGTCGCTGACCATACGAGTAAGTGACCACCACTTACAACACCGACAATTCCTGCAACCAGTATCGGTACGTCTTTTAAGGAGGCTTCTTGTCCATGATCTGTCTCCGTGGTAGGGGATTTTTTCCAAAAAAGATAGCCAATATAGATGACGAGAGAAGAAAATAGTATAAGGCCTTCATGAGGTGTTAGACGCAAGTCCGTGAGAAATAAAGCTAAAACGGTTGACATTGCAATCAAGAAAAGACCGTCTCTCCATACTATGGTTGGGGTTGTGACGATTGTCCGGATAGCGGCACATCCGCCCAGTATAAATCCAAGATTGAAGATATTAGATCCTACCACGTTGCTTACAGATATATCGGACAATCCACGAAGGGCGGCATTTATTGTTACGGCAAATTCGGGTGCAGAGGTTCCGATGGCCACAACGGTTAGTCCAATAGCCAAATCTGACATGTGTAGTTTGTGTGCAATGCGAACAGCTGAATCTACGACCCACTCAGAACCCTTCCAAAGGAATCCAGCGGACACGACTATTAGGAGTATATCTAGAAATATATTATGCATGATGCCTTATCTTTTCTTTATCTCATTTTTGACGACTTCGCAAAAGGTCTGATTTTGTTCTTTCCGTGCACGATTCTGGAAAGGGTTCTAGGAGTCAAGGATTCAAGGGGCCGAGTGCTTTTGTTTTATTCGCTGTTTTCAACTGAATAACCTAACTGCTCAGCTTGAATCTTTTCTTCAGTTCCAGATAGTAGTTTGCCTCATCAGTTCGTCCCCGTTTTGAACACCCAGCTGCATAGATGGCGCATTTTTTTGATAGTACATCAATAGCTGCCGCGTATTGTGCCTCTGATAAACCACCTTTTGGAGGGCTTTCAAGGATTTTGTGCAAGGCATAAATGCGGAAACGATCCAGCCCTGGTGATCTTGAAAGTTGATCCTCATGCCCTCCTCGTTTAATTACAAGGGGTGTGGCTATCAAGTAAACCGGGAATCGACAGGTTGTCCTCAGCCAAAGGTCATAGTCTTCGCAAGACGGCATGCTCTCGTCATATAACCCAACCTCATCGAACAGACTTCGTCGCATCATAACGGCGGAAGGACTTATGAGACACAACTCTAATGAATCCTCAAAGATCATCCCTGAGCGCTTCTTGTGGCGGTTTTTTGGATTTGCCCTAGTGCCGTTTCTTAACCAGATTTCCTCAGTTTGACAAATAAGGGCGGCAGGATGTTTTTCATAAAAGGCTACTTGGGCCGATAGCTTTTCGGGAAGCCAGATATCATCAGAGTCCAAAAAGGCTATCAACTCACCATTGGCATGCACGATACCGGCATTTCGGGCCGCACTCACACCGCGATGCTCTTGTCGGATTGTACGGATTTGGTCGTAAGATTTAAGTAATTCGTGGGTTTCATCCGTTGAACCGTCATCTACCACAATTAGCTCAAAATCGTGAAACTTTTGAGACAAAACCGATTCAATGGCCTCTTTCAGTATCCATGCGCGATTATAACAGGGGATGACAATACTTACTAAAGGCATGATAGGCATAAGTTCTCAAAAAGTACGGGTTATACGATTAATATAGACCATGGGTATGGAGAAATTACTGATAGGCCTTCTAAAACCACAGGATGATGCAAATTTCAAATTCTTTTCCATTTAGTTTGGAAGAAATCTTTTTTCTCTTGAAATAACAGGTTGGCCTTGCTAATAATCCGAAAACAGTTGAGAAATTTGGGTCATTGTTGGCACGATTTGTGCTGCAGGTAGACTGTGATAGACTGCAACTGGTGGGTGAATCAACACAATAGTCTAATGTATAGGAGATAGTTAAAGTGTTAAATGCACTTCTCGGAAAGTTTTCTAATGACTTGGCAATTGATTTAGGCACAGCAAACACTCTTGTATATGTCAAGGGGAAAGGAATTGTTCTCAGTGAGCCGTCTGTTGTGGCAGTTCGCACGGATAATAGGTCAAAAAACAAGGTCTTGGCGGTTGGGGCCGAGGCTAAGAGGATGCTTGGGCGAACTCCGGGCAATATTGTGGCGATCCGGCCCATGAAAGACGGCGTGATCGCCGATTTTGAAGTTACTGAGGCAATGTTACGCCATTTTATTCGCATCGTGCATAACCGGAGGAGTCTGATTCGCCCCAGAATCATCATCTGTGTGCCGTCGGGGATTACGCAGGTTGAAAAGCGGGCTGTAAAAGAATCGGCGGAATCTGCTGGTGCTCGCGAGGTATTTCTTATTGAAGAGCCTATGGCAGCGGCAATCGGTGCGGGGCTTCCAATAACCGAGCCGACGTGCAATATGGTTGTTGATATTGGTGGTGGAACAACTGAAGTTGCTGTAATATCTCTTGCGGGAATTGTTTACAGTCGTTCCATTCGCGTAGGTGGAGATAAGATGGATGAGGCTATCATTCAGTACATAAAACGCAAGTACAATCTTCTGATAGGAGAAAGAACATCAGAACTTATCAAAACGACCATAGGCAACGCCTATCCTAATTCGGAAAATATAGAAACCATTGAGGTCAAAGGAAGGGACCTGGTTTCAGGTATACCAAAGATCCTGGCTATTGATTCAGAAGAAATACGTGTGTCAATTGCAGAACAGATTGAATCAATTGTGGAAACCGTAAAGACGGCCCTGGAACAAACCCCACCCGAACTAGCCGCGGACATTGTTGACAATGGTATTGTCATGACTGGTGGTGGTGCTTTGCTTAAGAACTTGGACAAACTTCTACGGGAAGAGACCTCTTTGCCAATCAAGGTTACTGATGATCCGTTGTCTACAGTGGTTTTGGGTTCAGGTAAGGTTTTGGAAGAGATCAGGCTTCTAAGAGAGGTGACAATCCAATAGTGTCATGTTTTAGCATGTCGTCCGGAAAAATCCTTTATCGGCCACGGTTATGTTTTCAAGAAGACTTCTAGCGATTTTTTGTCTAATCCTCTTTGCCCTGACCAATCTTGTCCTTCTTTCCGCCAGTGCTAAGCGTCCTCATAGTAATAGTATAATCGGTCGAATGGTGATGGCGGCAGTTGCGCCATTCCAGGAAGGGGTGACCCGATCTGTTGGTTTTTGTGAATATGTTTGGGATCACTACCTATATGTTGTTTCTGCAAGACAGGAATGTGACAAAGTAAAAAGAAGCCTTGCGAGTTTAAGGTTTGAGAAAAGCCGATATGTTGAGTCCGAACACACATGTTTGAGACTTCACAAACTATTGGAGATAAAGGAAAGCCTTTCCCACAACCTTCTTGCGGCGCAAGTGGTTGGGGTCGATCCTTCCGGATGGTTTCATTCTATTATCATCAATGTCGGGACCCGGGATGGCGCCGTTAAGGGTATGCCTGTAGTAGCACCGGAGGGAATTGTTGGTCAAATCGTTAAGGTATCATTTGGTTATTCGAAGGTTATGTTAATGATTGACCGGAGCAGTGCCATAGATGCCCTGGTTCAACGAACCAGGGTAAGAGGCATTGTCGAGGGGAAGACCGATGAATATTGTCGGTTCAAATATGTTTTAAGAAAGGTTGAAATCGATAGGGGAGACGTTGTTGTTTCGTCAGGATTCGACGGGATTTTCCCTAAAGGCCTTCGGATAGGTTCCGTAAGGGATGTTTCCAAGTCTCGTGCCGGTATTTTTCAAAATGTCAAAGTTGAGCCATTTGTTGATTTCACGAGGCTAGAAGAAGTGTTGGTAATTACAGATTCATCCGCGTCCAGAGGACGTGGTTTTTGACACTGCAATGAAGATTATCTGTACATATATATTCCTTGGTATCGCGATAGTTGTTGGACAAACGACAATATTGAAGCTGACCCTCCTTCAAAACGGAGTGTATGACCTGCTGATTCCGATGGTTGTGTTTGCTCGACTCAATCTGTCAGTAAAGACAGCCGGCGTGATTGCGCTTGTCATGGGGTATGTGATGGATTTATTCTCAGGGGGGCAGTTTGGGCTCTATATTACCAGTTATTTATGGATCTTGATAGGGGTGAAGGTTATCTCAGGTTACTTTTCAATACAAGGGAGTATATCCTGGGCCATATTGATTGCACTTTGTGTGTTGTTTGAGAATGTTATTTTTTTCCTTTTTTCCGGTGGTCCTGTCCAAGAGGTCTTGATGGAGGGGCATAAGCTTAGATCTGTGATATTGCAAACCAGTCTTGCGGCAATTTCAGGGCCGGCCATTGTTATGGGTCTTGAGAGAATATATCAGCGGATAGAGGGTGTTGAGTAATTATGTACAACACCTATCTAAAAACAGTTGACAGTGAGTGGTTTAGGCAACGGCTGTCAGGTGCCGCGATCTTTGTCTTGGCCGTTTTTCTGATTCTTATGGCCCGCCTTTATTACTTGCAGGTGGTGAAGGGGGCTGAATTTAGACGATTGTCTCAAAACAACTGCGTACGACTCCAAAGCATAGCCCCTGCCCGCGGTCTTATCTTTGATCGAAATAGTTACCTCATGGTGGATAACAGGCCGTCTTTCAATGTTTCTATTGTTTTGGAAGATGCCAAGAATCCCGAAAAAGTGCTGAGCAAACTGGCAGCAATCTTGGGGGTTGATCGCCAGGACCTTTTGGCCAAGCTCGATGTTGGAAAAAGGTGGCCTTCTTTCAAGCCTATTCTCCTTAGACGTGATCTGGACCGAGATGCCATAGCTGTTGTGGAGTCCCACAAATTGGATCTGCCGGGTATTTTGATTACAGTTGAACCGATACGTCATTATGTAGAGGGGAAGCGTGCATCTCATTTGATTGGATATTTAGGTGAGATAAGTGAAGATGAGCTTGACAGTGGAGACTTTCCCGGCAATAGAGGGGGCGATTTCATAGGCCAGTTTGGGATTGAAAAGAGTTATGAATCATACTTTCGTGGTAAGCCGGGGAAAAGACAGGTTCAAGTCGATGCCCTTGGCCAGGTGAAAAGGGTCCTTAAGACAGAGCCGGCCGAAGCAGGTAAAAATGTCTACCTGACTCTCGATATTGGGCTTCAGCGCAAGACGGAGGAAATGTTTGCTGAAAAGGTGGGGGCTGCTGTGGCCATGGATCCATCAAACGGCCACATCCTTGCCATGGTCAGCAGCCCGGCATTTAACCCTAACGCCTTTGTGGAAGGTATGAGCTTTGAAGCGTGGAATGAACTTGTTGCTGACAAGTTCCATCCTATGGGGAACAAGGCCATTCAGGGGCAGTATCCCCCCGGATCTATATATAAGATCGTAACCGCTATGGCCGGACTTGTTGAAGAGGGAGTGATTGACGAAGATACCCAATATTACTGTCCTGGCTACTACAGATATGGAAATCGCACATATCGGTGCTGGAGGAGGGGAGGGCACGGATCTGTTGAAATTACAAAAGCGATAGCTCAATCTTGTGATGTCTTTTTTTTCCAGGTTGGAGAAGAATTGGGGGTGGATCGTTTGGCACGGTATGCCAGGGCATGCGGACTTGGAAATCCTACTGGGATTGAGTTGGATAATGAGGCATCAGGTTTGGTGCCCACTTCGGCGTGGAAACTAAGAAAGATTGGGGTACCATGGCAAGGGGGGGAGACTCTTTCTGTGGCCATCGGACAAGGATTCAATCTTGTAACACCGATGCAGATGGTTTCTTTGACAGCTGCTTTGGCAAATGGGGGAATGCGGTATAAACCATTGCTTGTAAAACGGATTGAGGATATTTACGGTAAGGTGCAGTTCATAGAGCCGGAACCCCTAGGCAAATTGCCGGTTTCTGATGATATACTTCGGCTTCTTGAAGGTGCCTTAGTTGCAGTAATCAACACTCGCAGAGGTACCGGCCGAATTGCACGGATTGAGGGCATTGAGGTGGCGGGTAAGACGGGAACGGCCCAGGTTATTGCCATTAAAGAGGATCATGATGAGGTTCCGGTTGACGAGGTCCCTTATCGCTTCCGTGATCATGCCTGGTTTGTGGCATTTGCACCTGTTTCGGCTCCGAAGATTGCTGTTTCTGTGCTTGTGGAACATGGTGGCCATGGTGGTAGCACGGCAGGACCTATTGCTAGAGAGATGATTAAAGAGTATTTAGGGATTTAGGGATTGGCGTAAGCTTATGTTTGATAGAAGGCTGATTCAGCATTTTGATTGGGTCTTGTTGGGCTTGACCTTGGTGTTGGCCGGCATAGGTATTCTTACGCTTTACAGTGCCGTAAATGCAAGTGCAGCTCTTGGTCGTCCAACAGGACCGCCGGTTTATCTGAAGCAACTGTATTCGTTTGGTGTTGCAACGATTGCTATGGTGGTAATGTTCCTTTTTAATTACAAGTTGTTACATAGATGGGGAGGTGTCATTTACGGCTTTTCCATTGCCTTGCTTTTGGCAGTGCTCCTTGCAGGAAAAGAGGTTTCTGGTTCCCAGCGCTGGCTTATGCTGGGGCCATTGTCCTTTCAACCATCGGAAATTGCGAAAATCACCGTCGCTATTGTGCTTGCAAGGTATTTTTCTGATCATATGTCGCAGGAGGGTTTTGGGCTAAGAAATCTATGGAAACCTCTTTTTTGGTGTTTGTTCCCCTTTTTGCTTATAGCGAGGCAGCCGGATCTTGGCACAGGCTTGGTTATTCTTTTGATTGCCGCATCTATGACGTTATTTGTCAAGGTTGAGCGACGTGCCATGATTTGTCTGACTGGCGCCGGGGTTTTTATGTGTTCGGTGGCCTGGTTTTTCCTAAAGGAGTATCAGAAGCAGCGGATAGCCATCTTTGTGGATCCGGGAAAAGACCCCCTGGGAGCCGGCTATCACATTATTCAGTCTAAGATTGCTGTGGGGTCCGGAATGTTTTGGGGAAAAGGGTTTCTGGAAGGGACTCAAAATGCCCTTTCTTTTTTGCCCGAACAGCACACAGACTTTATTTTTTCCGTTTTGGCGGAAGAATGGGGTTTTTTGGGTTCAGCCGTATTTGTAGGGTTTTACGTTGCGACAATCGTGTGGGGGTTGAGTATCGCAATGCGTTCCAAGGAACCATTCGGGACAGTTTTGGCCGTGGGTATTACGAGTATGTTGTTTTGGCAGGCGGTGATAAATGTGGGCATGGCGTTGGGGCTGTTACCCGTGGTGGGAGTTCCGCTTCCACTGATCAGTTATGGGGGTTCATCACTGCTCGTTACGTCGATTGGGATAGGAATTCTCATGAATATTAGTATGAGAAGATTCATGTTCAAGAGCTGACGACTTCGCAAAAAGCCCATCTGCGGCGTTGCGCTTCATCTTTCGTCACTGCGACGTACGATAAGTACGTCTCATTCCTCAACATAGCGCCACTGAAGTGGCTTGAGGACAGTACGCGCGCCTTGCATCTGGAGCTTTTTACTGTGTCGTCCGTTTGTGGACTTTTTACAAGTCCATCAAAACTGACGACTTCGCAAAAAGTCTGATTTAGACGGTCTTGTAAGAAGTTCAAATTCAAGGCGTGCAAATTTTGTAATCATGAGGCGTACTTATCGTACGTTGAATGATTGCGAAATGCAGCACAACACAGAAGTTGGACTTTTTACGAGACCGTCAAAACTTATGGTATGGAGGTTCGTGTGAAGAAGGCAAAAAAGGGGATACAGACATTTCTGGGGCCGGACACTACCCTGGAAGGCAAACTTGCTTTTGAGGGGACAGTTAGGTTGGATGGGCATTTTACTGGTACCATAGAAAGCAAAGATGGTTTGATGATTGTAGGAGAAAAGGCAGTTGTTCGAGCGGACATTTTGGTCCATACCGCTACTGTTCATGGGGAGGTAAGCGGTAATATTCGAGCAACGCATTGCATTGAATTGCATCCGCCGGCACGGGTTAATGGTGATCTTAATGCTCCCGTAGTAGTTATTGACGCCGGGGTGGTTTTTCACGGCAACTGTACCATGAAGCCCGACAATGAACCGGCAGGCAAAACGATCAATTTGGCTGAATGGCAGAACTAGTTTTAAAATAAAAAGAAAAAAACCTTTGACAACGTTGGGATGGTGGTGTATAGACGGTCAGCTTCTCAGGTGAGCAAGATTTCAGTTGATTCGTTTGGTTAGTGTTAAATCCTTTATAATATCAAGAAGGTGAGAGTGAGCCATGATAAGTGTTGATTGGACTATGTTTCTCCAGATTGCCAACTTTATTGTTTTGATTTTCATCCTCAATGCCGTCCTCTACAAACCAATTAGAAACATCCTCATCGAAAGAAAGAAAAAAGTTCAGGGGTTTGAAGAAGGAATCGCAGGTTCTGAGCAGAAAGCGCAAGAAGCTCAAGAGTCCTTTAAGGAAAAGATGAATAGTGCGAAGATGAAGGGGTATCAGGAAAAAGAGGTCTTAAAACAGGCTGGCGAGGAAGAAGAAAAACATC
>MAVP01000010.1 GCA_001751075.1 Desulfobacterales bacterium S7086C20
AGAGATGCCCACCCTTACACAAAAGATCTGTGGCGTTTGCCCGACAGCGCATCACACGGCAGCAAGCAAGGCATTAGATCACCTTTTTGGAGTAGAACCTCCTCCTGCGGCAAGGAAGATAAGAGAGCTTTTGTACAACGCCTTCATCTTTGAAGACCATTTGTTGCACTTCTATTTCCTGGGAGGCCCCGATCTCATAGTCGGGCCGGTTGCGCCCGGAGCCGAGAGAAACATTTTTGGGGTTATTAAGAAAGTCGGCGATGAAACCGGGAAAAAGGTTATCGACGTAAGAAACAGGGTCCGAAAGGTGATGGCCACCTTAAGTGGCAGCCCTCTTTATCCCGTGTGCGGGCTTCCCGGCGGCGTATCAAAAAGTGTATCCGAGGAAGAAAGGACTGAGATACAGGCCGTAGCAAAAGATGCGGTGGAACTTGCAAAAGCATCACTTGAGATATTTCGTGATGTCGTCCTTAAAAACAAGGCATATACTAAACTGTTATACGGCGATCTCTTTTCTCACAAGACATACTACATGGGATTGGTTGATGATAGGGACCGGCTGAACTTTTATGATGGAATGGTCCGTGTGGTCGATCCTGAAGGCAAGGAATTTGCCAGATTCGAGGCAAAGGATTATTTTAAACACCTGGAAGAACGTGTAGATCCGCTGAGTTATCAGAAAATATTGTATCTAAAAAATGTCGGCTGGAAAGGATTTATCGATGGTAAAGAAAGCGGAATCTACAGGGTCGGCCCCCTTGCCAGGCTGAATGCCGCAGAGTGTATGGCTACAGATTCCGCCCAGGTTGAGTTTGAAAAGATGTTTGATGCCTTCGGGAAAAAACCTGTTCACAATACATTTGCCTATCACTGGGCCAGACTTGTTGAGGCCTTGAATGCAGCAGAAATGATGTATGAACTTTCATCCGATGAAGAACTTACGGATACCAAGATAAGGAATATCCCGACTCAGATCCCAAGAGAGGGTATGGGTGTGTGTGAGGCCCCCAGGGGGACCCTTTTCCACCACTACAAGACTAACAGTGATGCCATAGTAGAGGAGCTGAATTTATTAGTGGCCACACAAAATAGCGCGGCGGCTATTTCAATGTCTGTGGAACAGGCAGCTCGAATCCTCATCAAGGGTGGAAAGGTTTCCGATGGCAAACTGAATATTGTGGAAATGGCATTTCGTGCCTATGATCCCTGTCTTGCTTGTGCCACTCATTGCCTTGATGGAAAAAGCTCCACAATTTCCAATTTGTGTGATATGGATGCTTTCGAAGCTTTACCTTAAACCGACGAGTCGAGCAAAAAGGCAATTCATTGCTTGAGGCGAAGCGATGCTGGATGTAGACAGCTAGTTTAAATTTCAAGTAGAATCAAGAAGGAGGAAAGCAGTTATGGCCGTAGAAGTTCTAGATACATTGGGGTTGAAGTGCCCTCAACCGGTTCTCAAAATAGCCGTAAAGGCCCCTGACATGAACCCGGGCGACACCTTGGAGATAATTGGAGACTGTCCTACCTTTGAAAAAGATGTCCGAACATGGTGCGAGCGCTTGGGAAAGGTCTTTCTTTCCATCAAGGACGAAGGGCATAATAAGAAAAGAGTCCAGATTCAGTTCTAATAGCGGAAGGACTATTTTGCGGGGAGAAAGATATTCCGCCGATAGAACTTTAGTTCTTCTATCGATTCCTTGATATCACTTAGGGCGAGATGATCTTTACGTTTTTTTACTTTTACCAATGCAGGGTACCACCTTTTGACTAATTCCTTGACTGTGCTCACATCAACATTGCGATAGTGGAAAAAGGTGTCCAACGAAGGCATGTACCTTGACAGGAAGCGACGGTCCTGCCAAATGGAATTGCCGCATAGTGGAGACTCGCCTTTCTTGGAATAGCGGTGGAGAAACTCCAATGTCTTCCCCTCAGCTTTACGACAGTTGTAGGGAGATCTCTTTACTTTGTCCAGAAGGCCCGATGACTCATGATGGGTCTTGCTCCACTCCTCAATAGTCGAAAGGGCTTGACTTGGGTGGTGTATTACTATATTAGGACCTTCGGCAATTATATCGAGATTGCTATTCGTAACAATTGAGGCTATTTCAAGGATTACATGTCTTTCGGGGTCTAACCCGGACATTTCCAGGTCGATCCAAATCAAGTTGTCAGCCAATTCAACCTCTTTATTGTACCAAGCCTGATGATGATTCTACATCAACAGTAAGGTTTAATGTATTATAGAGGTTTTCAAAAGAAAACCCCTTGTCTACGAGTTTGATTCCATGATTTATCTTCTGCTTGTCTTGCAAGCTGAGCTTTCCAACAACAGCCTCCACCCCTTTTGCTACTGTAAAGGTATCACTCTTGGCAACTAGAATGGGCACACCATTTGCTCTAGCCCTGGTTCTTATGATTTCATTAGGGTAAAGGTCTCCGGTGAGGATCAGGCACCTCGCCCCACTTTCTATGGCAACAAGCTGAATATCTGTCCGGTCGCCTCCTACGATAACTGCCGAGGACGGGTGTTTGATCATGTAGGTGATGAATTTGTCTACATGCATGCCGCCGACCAGAAAGCCTTCCACCAAAGCCCCAATGCCATCCTTGCAACAAACCACATCGGCGCCCAGAATATGAGCCAACTCGCTTACCTCTACGGCCTTCAACAAACTATCTGTCGGCAAACAGCCAAAAACCTTCATCTCGTTACGTTCTAAAAAGAACGAAACAAACTCCTCAATCTCTTCAATGTGTGCGCCTTCTACCTTATTAAAGACTACACCCATCACGGGATTACCTATGACTCTCTTTAATTCCAGAAGAAAGTCGATGCAAAAATCGCATGTATACCTTTCTACAAACAAGACGTGGGCATTTAGCAGATGAACAAGCACCGAACCCGATATGCCAAAAGAACTCCCTTCACTGAAATTATAGTCACAGTGTACTATGACAACATCTTTTTGGTCAGATATTATCTCAAAAGCCTTTTCTATTTTTTCCTGTAGCCCTGTTATTGGCTTTTTGTAGTTATGCTTTTTTAACTCCTGAGTTATAATAACAGGACAGACAGATTCAATGGGATCATCCAGCTCAAAGAGTCTGTGGATAAACCATGCCCCTTTGTCAGTAATTATGTCCCCTAGTTGATACGGAAAATGCCCAAAAGGCTTAAAATAACCGATCTTAAAACCATCTCTTTTCAATCGGTCCATCAGTCCCATAGTGATAAGATCTTTGCCGGCGGATCTCTCAAAGGATGTGACATAGAGTGAAACCATGATAATACCCCTTCATCTCAGTCCGGGAAACCTGGTCATATACAACCAGATTTTCAATATATAGTAACTATACTGTAATTGCAAGTCCCTGAAATTGGATTGAGAAATGGTGCAGTTACAAACGACAGGAGACTACTTCATGTTTTGTCTTGATTTCCAGGGTGTTGTTATATTACGTTATTATATCTTTAAACTCCTCAACGGGGTAAATCTCTAAATGGAAGAAAGATTGTTGCTACAAGGAATCTCTTCGGAAAAAATAAGAAAGCTGGTCAATTTTGAGCACCCTGACCCGCACAGCATCCTCGGTTTGCATCCCTATGTGTTAAAAGACAAGAAAGGTTTGCTTGTTCGTGCCTTTCACCCGGATGCCGTAAGCGCTGAGGTTATCTTAAAGGGGAGTAACCCTTGTGTCATGGAGAAGTGCCATCCGGGTGGGCTATTTGCTTTCTTTTTCCCTCGGCGGCGCCGCACCTTTTCTTATAGGATTCGTTTTACCTTTGCCAACGGAAACCAATGGGAGTCGGATGCCCCTTATCGTTTCTTGCCTACGCTGGGCGACATAGACCTGCATCTGGCAGGAGAGGGGACTCATCACCGGCTATATGACAAGCTCGGCGCTCATCTGCGTTCAGTGGATGGTGTGTCGGGAGTATCTTTTGCAGTCTGGGCTCCCAGCGCAAAATGTGTGAGCGTGATCGGTGATTTTAATGGCTGGGATGGCAGGTTGTTACCCATGAGAGCTATGGGGGCTTCGGGAATATGGGAGCTTTTTGTGCCTGGTCTTGGGACAGGGACGTTGTACAAATATGAAATCAAGACTGCCGCCGGAAAACTTAGAACAAAGACAGACCCCTTTGCCTTTGCTATGGAGCTTCGGCCCGGCACAGCCTCCATCGTTTATGATCTGGAGGCCTATGAATGGCATGATTCCCAGTGGATTACTGATCGTGATAAACAAAACCTGCGCGAAGAACCAATGGCAATCTATGAGGTCCATTTAGGCTCTTGGATGCGCAGCAACAAAGACTCAACAAAATGGCTTACCTATCGGGAGTTGGCGGAAAAGTTGGTGAAACACGTAAAGGACTTCGGTTTTACCCACATAGAACTCATGCCCGTAGCCGAGCATCCCCTTGATGCTTCCTGGGGTTATCAGGTTACAGGCTATTTCGCACCCACAAGCCGATTCGGGACCCCAGACGATTTCAAGTACTTCGTAGACACATGTCACCAGCACGGCATCGGGGTTATTATTGACTGGGTGCCCGCCCATTTTCCAAAAGACGACTGGAGTTTGCGGCTCTTTGATGGCACAGCCCTGTACGAGCATCAGGATCCCAGGGAGGGTGAACATGCAGAGTGGGGTACCCTAGTCTTTAACTTTGGCCGGCACGAAGTGCGCAATTTTCTCATTGCCAATGCCTTGTTCTGGCTGGACAAGTATCATATCGATGGACTCAGGGTTGATGCGGTGGCTTCCATGCTCTATCTTGACTATGGAAGAAAAGAGGGGGAATGGATCCCCAATCGCTACGGGGGAAACGAGAATCTCGCTGGTGTGGATTTTTTTAAGAAACTAAATGAAGCCCTCTATGGACTTTTCCCGGGTTGTTTTACCGTGGCAGAAGAATCGACCGCCTGGTCAGGGGTTACCTCGCCGGCTTACCTGGGCGGCCTTGGTTTTGGTTTTAAGTGGGATATGGGTTGGATGCATGACACATTGCTATACTTCAACAAAGATTCGGTTCATCGGAAATATCATCACAACGACCTTACATTTTCAATGATGTATGCCTATAGCGAGAATTTTATCCTACCTTTTTCCCACGATGAAGTTGTCTACGGCAAGGGTTCACTTCTCAGAAAAATGCCGGGTGACGAGTGGCAAAGATTTGCCAACTTAAGACTTCTCCTGACATACATGTATACTCATCCCGGCAAAAAGCTCCTATTTATGGGCGCAGAGCTCGCTTCTTGGGACGAATGGCATCACGATAATAGTCTTGATTGGGGACTTGCTTTAGATCCCAAACGTCAGAACTTCCAACGGTTTATGAGAGACCTTGGCAGATTCTATCTTGAACACCCACCCCTCTGGGAATTAGACCCCTACCCGAAGGGATTTTCATGGATCGATTGTAACGACACCGATACAGGCGTGATCTCCTATGTTCGTTTCGGAAAAAAGAACCACCTGGTATGTGTACTCAATCTTACCCCGGTTGTGAGAAATGGATACCGAATCGGTGTACCCGAGAAAGGGGCATACGCCGAGGCAATGAACACCGACTCTACCTATTATGGGGGGAGCAATGTGGGTAACGGGGGTCTTACCAAGGCTGAAGAAATCCCTTTTCATGGTTTCAAACAATCGGTTTGCCTAAATCTGCCGCCGCTTGCCTGCTTGGTTCTCAAATCGCAAAACGTATGCCCTTAAGTTTGACGACTTCGTAAAAAGCTTTTGTGAGAGACATTGAGCATTTTTGAGAGGGTCATCTCCAAAAGAGTTGGTAGGATGATAAGATAAGGATTCGGGAGGTATTCCGCATGATCAAGTTCAGCGAAAGACACCTCAAGATACCCAAATTATCACGGCCGGTTTATCTGGTAACAGCAGGCCAGTCGAAATTTGGCCGTGCGATACCGGAAAAAAGGATAGAGGAACTAGTCGTTGATGCACTCACAATGGCCGCGAAGCTCATTGATAAGACACCTGCCGAGTTGAAGAGCTACATACATACAGCGTATTACGGCCATTTCGCCGATCACTTTGGTGATCAGCTCCTTGGAGAAGCTGTAATTCATGACCGTTTAGGCCTTGACCCTTTAGGAAATATTGGGATCAAGACAGGTGGCGCTACCGGAGGATCCACACTGTGGGAAGCCGTCAAAACGGTTGCTTCAGGGTATTCCGATTGTGTGCTGGCCATGGGTTGGGAACGCATGGATGAAGTCCCCACGGATGAGGGGAACCACCTGATCTCTTGTGCGGCCGATAAGGATTGGGAAACTCCTCTTGGACATATCTACACAGGCTACTATGCAGTAATGGCGCAGAAGTACTGGCAAGTTTTTGGGAAAGAAGAAGACTCTTTTCGCCAAACAATGGCAGAAATATCAGTGAAGCATCATGGCTACGCCCGGTTCAATCCATTTGCTCACTCTCCGATGAAAATTACCACCGATGATGTTTTGAAATCACCTGTTGTAGCCTATCCTCTCCGTGCCCTTGATTGTTGTCTGATGAGTGTAGGCGCAGCCTGCGCGATCATCTGTGACGAAGATACGGCAATGGAACTGACAAAGAATACCAAGAACAAACCCCTCAGAATTTGGGTGGCTGCCGGCTCACACACCCTAAGGCCTGCCTGCCGTCGAGATATGGAAATCCCGTTGCTTCCAAACGAAACAGACGATCAATATGCTGATCTTGGTAAGCGGTTCCCCGGTGGGGATCGTTACCCCGGGTTCACCGGTTTTCTGGCCGCAAGAATGGCTGTCTGGTACGGTTACAGGATGGCGGGCATTGTAGATCCGATGGAAGATCTCGATGTCGTTGAACTGCACGATGCATTCACTATCAGCGACATACAGACTTACGAAGATATCGGACTCAGACCGTACGGCTACGGGAGAGACTATGTAGAGTCCGGTGATTGTTACCACACGAACCCGAATACCGGAAAACCGGGCAGATTGCCTTCCAACCTATCCGGGGGACTCATTGGATGCATGCACGCCGTTGGCGCAACAGGGATTATGCAAACATTTGAAATTGCCAGCCATATTTGGAACCGATGGGGTGAAATCCACGAAGACTCAAGCCTGTGGGATGACTTCGGCCGCCAGAAGCCGGATGACTGGACTAACCTTCAGGTCAATGACGCAAAGAAGGCCATGGCTATTAGCCATGCCGGGGTTGGCTCACATGTAACCGCCACCATATTGATGGATCCTGACCATCTTCTGAAAGAGGAGGATTAGATATGAGTATGTTTGGGACCGTGACAGTCAAAGATGGGAAATACCGAATTAAGGGGGATTTTCATCACATCTCAGCCAACATACCCATCCGCAACCAGGATAATGCATGGCAACTCATAGGGGTTACAAATCCGAGGGATATGACCTATATCCACACGTACGGCGGCGAAGCCGTCTTTTTCGAAAACCTTTCCAAAGGAAAGATACATGGCACACGGTGCGACAACCCTGATTGTGAGTTTAAGGGAACTGTTTACATTCCCTTCCGAATTCATTGCCCGGATTGTCTGGCAAAAAATACGGTGGTTGACCTGACAGACGTGTGTCGTAAGACAGCAATCATCCATACCTTTATGGTCTGCGAACGGTCAGGGGCATTTAATACCCTGGATAAACCAATCAGGTTTATCAATATTGAGTTTGAAGGGGTTACCACGATTCTGATGAGTTATCTTTCAGTGGGTGAGCCAAAGGTCGGAATGAGAGTCGTTCCCATATTTAGAATGCTTGATCCCACCTATACAATTACAGACCTTTCATGGGTTGCTGAGGCAACACCCGAAAGCGCCTTGCCCAAAGGCTTTTCGTTTGGGCACTAGTTTCCATCCAAAACTTGGCGTATCGTATGGGAAAGCTGTTTCACGGAAAAGGGTTTCTGAATAAATCCATTACAACCACGGGCCAATATTTCGCTGGCTTGCCCTTCGATACTATATCCACTTGAAAGAAGTACTTTGGCTTCTGGCCGGATCTCCTTTATTTTGTCGTAGGCCTCACCACCACCCATATCCGGCATGATCATATCAAGGATAACCATGTCAATTTCATCTTTGTTCTTTTCATACACATCTACCGCTTCCTTGCCGTTTCTTGCCAGCAATACTCTATAACCCATTTCTTCCAGGATCTCTTGACCAACCTCAATGATCATCTCCTCATCATCGACAAGGAGTACCGACTCTGTTCCTCGCATAAGGGTAGTTTGAGATTCCTGTCGCTGCGGAACCTTCTTTTCTGAGGCTGGGATAAAAACACTAAGTGTGGCGCCTTCCCCCTTCTTGCTGGTGACGTCAATAAAACCTCCATGGTTCTTAACAATGCCATAAGCTGACGCGAGGCCAAGGCCGGTACCTCTACCCATTTCCTTGGTAGTAAAGAATGGTTCGAATATCCTGCGTTGTGTTTCTTCGTCCATACCCACGCCATTGTCTCTAACAGAAAACTTCACGTATTTGCCGGGTTCCACACTAAATGGCCTGGTGTCATCATCTCGCAATTCCACATTCCTGGTTTGAATGTATAACTCTCCCACTTCAGGCATTGCATGTCCGGCATTGACATACATATTTAACAAAACCTGTTCTATCTGGCCTCGGTCCACTTCCAATGTCCAGATGTCTTCTTCATAATCTGTGTGGATCTTTATCTCTTTTTTGGTTCTTCCAAACATTTGGATGGTCTTGTGGACCAATTCATTCATGTCGGTCGCCTTAACCTCGTATTTGCCTCCTCTAGCGAAGCCAAGCAGTTGCTTGGTAAGGCCGGCCCCACTTTCGACAATACTCTCTATCCCCTTGAGGTGTTCATAATAAGGGTGGTCTGGGTCAATATTTAAGAACATCAAGGATGTTCGCCCCTGGATACCCATAAGCAGGTTGTTAAAATCATGTGCAACGCCCCCAGCAAGTGTGCCTATGGCTTGCATCTTCTGGGCCTGCGTGAGCTGTGTCTGCAATTTCCGTTGCTCAGTGATATCTTTGAGGACACCTACAATCCCGACGATGTTTCCTTCCGAATCAAGGTTGGGAGCACCACTCATGCTAAAAAGCCTGAAAGTGTCATCCTTGTGCACCAATGTGCATGACGTGTCCGTAATTGTTTCGCCACCTTCTTTCACGCGCTTGAAAAGTTCTCGGTAACGGTCAGTCACACCGTCTCGAACAAAATCGGCAAACCCCGCGCCTATTATCTCATCTGATTTATGTCCCAAGATTTTTTCCCACGCAGGATTGACATAAGTGAACATCCCGTCTAAGCTCAAAGTATAAATGATATCCGGAGAGCTATTGACCAAATCCTGATACCGCCTTTCAGAAAAGGCCAGTTTCTCGCTGATGATACTATATTCTTTTTCCAATGTTTTCTGGTCAACAGCATTTCGCACCCTTTTTAGTAATTCCTCAAACTCAAACGGCTTCCTGATATAATCGTAGGCCCCTTTCCTCAGCGACGTTATGGCAGAATTTAAAGAGGCATGACCAGTTATAATAATAACTAGTGTGCCAAGGCCTTTCTGCTTGATATAATCCATAATCTCGAGGCCATTCATGTCAGGCATGATGATGTCCAAGAGAACAAGATCAATATTGTTTTGGGCCAGGTGTTCCAAGGCCCCTTGACCACTATGAACCGTTCGGGTTTCATAGCCCTCATTGCTGAGGAGAACCTTCAAGCTGTCACACATACGCACTTCGTCGTCCACTATCAGGATTTCAGGTGTGTAGGCCATACCTACCCCCTTATTCAAGATACTTGTTGCAAATTTACCGGCAAAACAATATCAAAGACTGTGCCGGATTCTTTGTCACTTTTGCAAGTAATTGTCCCGTTCAATTCCTTTACAATGTTATACACCACTGACAAACCCAAGCCGGCATGTTGCCCTTTCTTGGATGTGACAAAAGGTTCAAAAAGCTTGGCTTTTACGGCATCAGGAATTCCGGGGCCATCATCACTTATGGTGATCCTCACAGATTTACAAGCCTCTTGTAGCCCTTCATAGGACTTGTCTGTAAGCGCTTTTGGACAAGACTCCGTAGTAATGTATAGGTTCCCACCGGAAGAGATGGATTCTGCCGCATTTTTTATAAGGTTGATAAAAACCTGCTTCAGACTGTTTTTTTCCGAAAAAATGGTCGGCAAGGAAGGCTCCAAATTAAGTTTGACATCTATCTTAGACTCCAGCATGACAGATTCCCGAATCAACTTGACAAGGTCAGACAATAGCGCATTCACATCAACCGGTTCAGTTTGTCTGGCTTCCGGTTCGGAAAAATCGGATAACTTGCGCACGATGAGTGCTACACGATCAAGCTCTTCACTGATAATTCGCAGTTGTTCTTGGACCGGATCCTCATCGGGTAATTTCAAGCTAAGAACCTTAACATAGTTCTTGATGATCCCCAGGGGATTGTTTACCTCGTGGGCTACTTTACTAGCGACAGCCGAAGCTGCTTCCAAACGTTCAGATTGTACCAGTCTTGCTTGTGCTTGTCTTACGCCATCGGCATATAAGGCCAGGGCCGCTTGGCCGGCAAGCATGGACAACAGGTTCATGGAATTATGTAGACTGGAGGCATGCGCTTGTTCCATTCCCAAGACTATGACGCCGACAGGTCGCCTATGGGCAATCATCGGCAAACACAATATCCCATCCCCTCCCACCAGGCGAATGAGCTGACTGTCAATGATAGCAAGGTCAACTTCTTTGAAGTAACCCAAAGAGTCTAACGGCTTTTTTTGTTCAATGCATTGAACTGGCAGGCAATTTGTGGTTTCTAAAGGAATCCTCAGTTCTTTTATGCGATCATCCCCAATTGCCCCCGAGCCTTCCTCTCCCACGAGAGCGTTTTTCTTTGTGTCATAAAGCAAGAACAAGACATTATTTGCATCCAACAAAATCTGAAACCCCTGTTTCACGACTGCCAAGATAGACCGCTTGCCATAGGCTTCCAAAAGGTTTTGTAGAGTGCCCTGGAGCAAGGCAAAATCCTTGACACTGCGTAGCAAGTCTACTTCTTCTTGATGTTCAACATCAGAACGACTTTCAGGGGACTCCTGGGACTTGATTTCCATGCCCAATGATTGTGCTATTTGTCCGGCCTGCTCATTGTTTTCCGATATAAGTTGTTCAACGTCTAAACGGGTAAATGCGAAAAGCTTGTCTGCGGCTTCGAATCTGACATTGTCTTCTCCAACCGAGTCTGTTGTCAAGACATTGGCCAGAAAAACGACCTTGACCAACGGTAGCGCATCCAAGATTTTCCCCGCCGATTCATGATGATAGAGAACGGCATCCGCCATAAAGGACTGCAGGTGCCATTTCCCGATCATCCATGCTCCAACCTCTGAATGCGTAATCCCGAGCTGATTCGTTTCAACCATAGGCAAATCGGTTTTGGCTTTTGAGGATTGCAGGACCTCGGCATATTCTCTTGGAAAGTTCACCCAAAGGACCAATTTCCCAATATCGTGGAGAAGTCCAGACAAAAAGGCCTCCTCGGCAGAACTGTAGGAGGTCTTTTTTGCAATCAATTTGGCCATGCTGGCACATAGCAAACAGTGCCGCCAAAATGACTTCAGGTTAAAAATACCATTCCCTCTTGCCGCACCAAATACCTGGAACACCGCAGCGCTTACAGCAATGTTCTTGACGGCATCCGTGCCAAGTAAGAGCAAGGCCTGTTCAATGCTGGTTATTCTCGTAGGCAGGCCATAATGGACAGAGTTGATCATCTTCATGACCTTGGCACTTAAAGAGGAGTCTTTGTCAATTATCTTGGATATATCCTTTACAGTGACTCCTTGGTTGTTACAAGCATTGATGAGTTTGAGAAGAATATGCGGAAGTGTGGGTAAATTCTTGGATGTCTTAATCTTGTTAAGTACGGATTTGGTCTGTGGTTTCATTTCCCGGCACCGTAAATCAGACGGACCTTCAGTTTGTGAAATCCTATCCCTGTCAGGTATTATAATACTCTAATTGGTAGCTGTGTGTCAAACTTTTGAGATGAATGATTTTTCAAGAGTGGGGGTAAATAATGTTTCGAGGAGTTTGTGAATATAGGTCTCTGCTTGGAATCGAAGAGATTCCAAGCAGAGATGCGAGTTAGTGTCCATCCACGAACCGTCAAAAACCGACGGACACTGACGTAAGTTTCCAATTCAGAAATGAGCAGTTTTTTCTCTGAGCAAGGCCGCACAAGGGTTTACGCCGAGGCGTAATCCTCGTACGTCGCAGGCGAAAACCCGCGGAGAACGCAGCTCAGAGGGAAAAAGGCCATTTCTGGATGGAAACTAGTTAATCCTTCAGCCTCGACATCAATTCTGCCGTTACTTCTTGTACGCCAGGAGCCCCGTCAAGGATAATATATTTGATTTTCCCCTCTTTCTCGGCCAGAGCCTTGAAATAATAAGCTGCGGCCATGGTTCCGGTTTCTGTGTCGTAGTAGATGCCATGACGCTTGTTTATGGCTTCTTCATCCTGATCGTCAGAACGAGTTGATAGCTCGCCCCCACATACCCGGCACTTATCACCATCCGGTTTAATAGCATCTATAAAGATATTATTCGGATGGTTATTGTCGTTTGCGCAAAGCCTACGTCCCATGATTCGATTCTTCGCAATTTCTCTGTCAAGAATTACCTCAACAACAATACTCAGATCTAGACCTGAGGCCTTAAGAGCCTCATCCAGTTTTGTGGCCTGCTCTTTGTTTCTAGGAAATCCATCCAAAAGCCAGCCGTTCTTGCAATCATCTTGCTGTAAACGTCCCAGAATCATTGGAATAGTAATCTCGTCAGGCACCAACTCACCACGATTAATATACTCCTTTGCCTTGAGACCGATCTCTGTTCCTTTCCCAATATTCTCCCGGAAGATCGCACCTGATTCAATGTGTGGAAGATTGTACTCTTTCTTCAAGATTGCTCCCTGCGTCCCTTTGCCGCTGCCGTTGGGTCCAAACATCAAGACATTCATAAAACTCTCCTTTCTTTTTGTAGCAATTCACAAGCCAGAACTAAGGGCTTAACCATATGTACTAGAATGAGTCACCTATAAGAATTAAACCGATTTGTCAAGAAGATTGAGTGGTGTTGCAACTTTTCCCTTGACAGAATCTACCGTCCCGGCTACAAATAACAGTTTAGTTGTTTCGTGAGGCTTACGAAATAGAGAGGGTCAAACATATGAGAACATATAGTGCAAAACCGCAGGAACTGCAAGAACAATGGTTCGTAATTGATGCCAGGGAGCGTATTTTGGGAAGATTGGCCAGCTTCGTTGCTACTCGTTTACGTGGAAAGCATAAACCTATTTATACACCTCATGTGGATACAGGCGACTATATCGTCGTAGTTAATGCCAACAAGGTTGCTCTTAGTGGCAGAAAATGGGATACAAAAATGTATCACCGTCACAGCGGCTATATGGGAGGCTTAAAATCAAGGACCGCCAGCGAGCTTTTGGAAAAACGCCCTGAGGACTTGATCCTTCATGCGGTTCGCGGAATGCTTCCCAAAAATCGGCTGGGACGCAAGATGATCAAGAAACTTAAAGTCTATGCCGGCTCTGATCACCCCCATTCGGCACAGCAACCTCAACCCTTGGAATTTTAGGATATAGGAGTGTCTCATGCCAGAAGTCTATTATGGTACCGGAAAAAGGAAAACAGCCATAGCCAAGACATGGCTTAAGCCTGGAAACGGGAAAGTTACGATTAACAAGCGCGACATTGATGATTACTTTGGCAGAGAAACTGCCAAGATGGTTGTAGAACAACCTATGGTGCTCACCGATACTCATGGAAGCTTTGACGTTACTGTAAGTGTGGCAGGTGGTGGTATTTCCGGGCAAGCTGCAGCTATCCGGCATGGTATTACCAAGGCATTGCTCACTGTTAATCCGGAGTTTAGACCGATACTTAAGAAGGTTGGTTTTATAACGCGTGATTCGAGGATTAAGGAAAGGAAAAAATACGGCCAAAAAGGTGCGCGTGCAAACTTTCAGTATTCAAAACGCTAATTGATCAATATCTTTTCATATGTCCCAAACAAGGAGGTGAATCGATTGTGGCCAAAGAAGAACCGATTGAAGTAAGTGGAAAGGTCATCCAAGATCTGTCACACGGCAATTACAAGGTCGAGCTTGAGAATAACCATCAAATACTTGCTCACCCTTGCGGGAAAATGCGGAAATACTCTATAAAGATCCTTCCTGGAGACAACGTAACTGTGGAACTTTCACCATACGACCTGACGCGAGGGAGGATTACATACCGATATAGTGGCCAGTAGGACAAGAAAGATTTTTCGTCGAGATTTAAGTTTTCCCATGTTCTCTTGCCACTTCTGACAACCCGCCCATTTATCCCAGCTCACTCCAGTCAATTCATACCCAAGAAAGTTTGCGGAGGTCCAAGATGGTTATTAAGGCAGCGGTTATTGGGGCAACAGGCTATGCAGGCGCAGAATTGGTCAGACTCCTGTCAGGCCATCCTCATGTAGAGATAACATTGCTTGCCTCTCGTCAATATGGGGGTATTCCTTTTTCGGATGTGTATCCTGCCATGAGTGGAATTGTAGACCTAAGATGTAGGAATCTCAGCAATGAAACAAGTCTTGAGGGAACAGATATAGTATTTACCGCCCTTCCCCATAAAGCCTCCATGGGTATAGTGCCCGGTCTTATCGATCAAGGTCATAAGGTAATTGATCTCAGCGCAGATTTCAGATTTCAAGATCCTGCTAATTATGAGAAATGGTACGAAGTCCATCAAGCAAAGGATTTACTTCAGTCAGCCGTCTATGGGCTTCCCGAGATCTATGCTGCCGACATCCAAAAGGCTTCTCTCATAGGCAACCCTGGCTGTTATCCTACAAGCGTTCTCCTACCTTTGCTGCCTCTGGCAAAGGAGAGTTTTGTCGATCTAGACAATATCATTGCAGATTCAAAATCGGGCACAAGTGGCGCGGGACGATCGCCAAGCCTGGTAACTCATTTTTGCGAAGTCAATGAAGGCTTTATGGCATACAAGGTAGACGAACACCGACATAACCCGGAAATGGATGAAGTCCTAAGCCTTTTTGCCAACCGAGACATTCACATAACCTTCACGCCCCACCTGGCGCCCATGACACGGGGAATGCTTACCACACTCTATGTTGGACTAAAAAGTCCGGTTACCACCGAAAACGTTATTTCCTGTCTCGGCTCCTTTTATGCGAATAAGCCATTTGTTCGGATATGTCCCGCTGGTCGGGTCCCAAACACCATGCATGTAAAAGGTACAAACTATTGTGACATTGGTGTAAAGGTAACCCAACAGTCTCAACGACTTATCATGGTTTCTGTTATTGACAATCTAGTAAAGGGCGCTTCGGGGCAGGCAGTACAGAATATGAACATTATGTTTGGACTTCCGGAAACTGCGGGTTTGACCCAAGTTCCGTTTCCTGTTTGTTAGGAGGCAAGTAAAAATAAGTTGTATAAGTTATTTTTACTTGACGACTTAGTCTTCGAATGCGGCAAAACCTCAGACTTACCATAGAATACGACGGCACGAATTATCACGGCTGGCAACGACAGAAGAATGCTTCAACAGTTCAGGGAACGATTGAGGCTGCTATAGAAAAGATGACGGAACAATCCGTCACCGTCATAGGGTCCGGGCGTACCGATGCCGGAGTCCATGCCCAGAACCAGATAGCTCACTTCTCAATTGACTCAAAACTCACTTCCGAGATCTTCAAAAAGGGGCTCAACAGCCTTGTTCCTGCAGATATAGTTATCAAGGATTGCCAGGCGGTCGATGACTCATTTCATGCACGATATGACGTTTCCAGCAAGGTCTACAACTATCATATCCTGAATCGCCCCTTTCCCACAGCCCTTTTTCGGCATTATGCCTGGCATATCAAAAAGGAACTTGATCTCAACACTATGAGGGAAGCCATGCTTCACCTTAAAGGCACACACGATTTTTCAGCCTTTGAGGCCACTGGCAGCCACAGGTCAAACCCCGTCCGTAACGTTATGAATGTTAGTTTACACACAAAAGGCTCAAGCGGGCATTTAGTTTTTAGCATCGAGGCAAACGGGTTTTTGCGGTGTATGGTTCGCAATATCGTGGGAACCCTGGTAGACATAGGGCTTGGAAAGACTTCGCCGACGGATTTTTGCGACATTCTCCATTCAAAGAATCGCACACAGGCTGGTGCAACAGCCCCTTCTCAAGGACTGTTTTTAAAAGAAGTTAAATACGAAGGTGGTAACATATAAATATCCGGGTCCAGAGGGCCCGGCTTTGGTCACCCCTGGAAGGGGATTGTTTGTGGGCATCCTTCTGTGTTGGGATGGTTGGATTGGTTCAATTAGTTAAGTTGGTTCCATTGGTTAACCAATAAAACGAATCTAACAAATGTAACCAATACAACAGTTTGCTACGGAAAACGCCTCGGCAGAGCCGATTGTCTCTGGCCTGGCCCTCAAGGACCAGGTTTCTAAGAATATTATGAACCGCAGGTACAAATACATAGAACATACCGCAGATTTGGGGTTTAAGGCTTATGGAATCACCGTTGAAGAATTGTTCGTCAATGCCGCCGAGGCTCTGTTTGAAGTACTAGTCGCACTCGACAGCGTCCGGGCAAGAGACAAACGTATCATTCATGTCGATTCCATAGACCTGGAAACCTTAATGGTTAGCTGGCTGAACGAACTCCTCTACCACTTTGAAATGGACGGCTTTCTTCTGCAAAGATCTCAAATTGACAAGATGGCCAGTTGTTCCCTTCAAGCAACAGTGTGCGGAGAAAGCATAGACCCGGCACGTCATGAAATAAGAACGACCATCAAGGCGGCTACTTATCACCAACTTTATGTAAAGCGACTCAACGATCTCTGGGAAAGCCGGGTCTTTTTGGATCTATAAGCTAGTGTCCATCCAGAAATGGCCCTTTTCCACAATCTCGGCGTCAAACGGCACGGTTGCTTGTGCGACGTACCACGGTACGTCTCCGCACAACCCCTTGTTTTCCTTGACCTTGTGGAAAATTGCTCATTTCTGGATTGGAAACTTTGCTAGTGCCCATTATTTTATAAGCTGTTCGTGGATGGACACAAGCTGGTATTTATCATTACTGCAGAAAAGGGACTCGTCATGTCAACCAATGTGGCCATAAAAAAACTTGATGATTATCGCTGGATTATTCCAAGATCAGGCAAGATGAAAACAGAAGGGCTCGTCTACACGGATGAGGCCATGTTAGCCACGATCAAGAAAGACGCAAGCCTTCAGCAGGTGGCAAATGTGGCCTGTCTTCCCGGAATCGTGGGTCGCTCCATGGCTATGCCGGATATACACTGGGGGTACGGCTTTCCTATTGGCGGCGTTGCTGCCTTTGACATGGAAGAGGGTATCATCTCACCTGGCGGTGTTGGCTATGATATCAATTGTGGGGTAAGACTCATCCGCTCCGACCTGGATGCCGCAGAGATCAGGGGCCACATACCCAGGCTCCTAAAAGCCCTGTTCAAGAATATCCCAGCTGGTATTGGGTCCAGGCGCAAAGATCTTAAGGTTTCCGGCAAAAAAATGAACGAGCTTCTCATAAAGGGCGCTCAATGGACGGTTTCAAATGGCTACGCCCATGCAGGGGACCTGGAGCATATCGAAGAGATGGGATGCATCCCCGGCGGAAACCCGGAGTATGTCTCTGAAAAGGCCCTTAACAGGGGTAAGAACCAGCTGGGAACCTTGGGTTCTGGAAACCATTTTGTAGAGATTGGGTTTGTAGATGAAATCTATGATGAGGCTATTGCCGAAACGCTGGGGTTGCATAAGGGTCGGCTCACAGTTCTTGTCCATACCGGGTCGCGGGGCTTGGGACATCAGGTCTGTGATGATTATATTAAACTGCTGCTAAAGGCCTCGGGTAAATACGGGATAGACATTCCGGACAAACAACTCTGCTGCGCACCTATCAAGTCCACCGAGGGCAAACAGTATCTTGCAGCCATGGCTTGCGCAGCCAATTTTGCGTTTTGCAACCGCCAGATCATTACCTACTGGGTAGAAGAAACCTTCCAGGAAGTCCTTCAAATGGGACCCAAAGAACTCGCTTTTGATCTAGTATATGATATTTGTCACAATGTGGCGAAGATAGAAACACACGAAATAGATGGACATTTAAAGAAACTATGCGTTCACCGCAAAGGCGCCACCCGGGCCTTTCCACCCCATTCCGAGCTGATCCCACAGTGCTACAAAGAAGTCGGCCAGCCGGTGCTAATCCCAGGAGATATGGGTCGGTACTCCTACGTCCTTGTAGGCACTAAGACCGGTCTAATGGAGACATTCGGCAGTTGTTGCCACGGAGCAGGCAGAGTACTAAGCAGGCACAAGGCCAAAAAAGCGGCCAGGGGGCGGTCCATTATCAGGGAACTGGAAGACCGCGGCATCTATGTACAAAGTGCCGGCAAAGGGACTGTAGCTGAGGAAATGTCTGAAGCATACAAGGACGTAAAAAACGTTGTGGATATAGTACACAATGCAGGCATCGGCAAAAAAGTGGCCAAGCTTAAACCCATGGGCGTGATAAAAGGTTGAATTAGTTTCCATTCAGGTCTAAGAGTTCGTTGATGAGCACAAATTAAACGTCAACAATTCGGGTTTGACCGGACTTTAAAACCTTGTTATACGATAAACACGAAGAGATATAGTTGCACCATAAGAGGTTATCCCCTCCATGAAGAGGATAGGCATTGTTGTCAAGGCCCAGGAAGAAGCCATCGAAAAGGCAAACCAACTGGAGTCTTGGCTGAAGGAAAAAGGTTTAGAGGTACTTACACGTCAGAATATCCCTGCCCCTATCACTTCCAACCATTGCCTTATCAAGAACATCGACAAGGCCCCTTCAGACCTTTCTTGCATTATTGTCTTAGGAGGAGATGGAACTTTCATCAGTGCCATCAGGTGGATCCAAGATACCATGATCCCTGTTTTGGGAGTAAACCTTGGGGCTTTTGGTTTTCTTACCGAGGCCTCCGCAGAACGAATCTTTCCAATCATGGAGGAAATCATCAATGCCGACTATGTCACGGAAGAAAGGATCTTATTGTCGGCAGAAGTATTACGACAAGGCAAAACAGTGGCCTGCCAAACTGTACTTAACGACGTAGTAGTCAACAAAGAGGCCCTCGCACGAATCGCCCATATCCATGTCTACGTTGATGATGATTACCTAACGACCTTTAAGGCCGACGGTCTTATTGTAGCCACCCCAACAGGCTCCACCGCCTATTCCCTGTCAGCGGGTGGTCCTATTGTCCATCCTTGCCTAAAAACCATAATACTTACACCAATTTGTCCATTTACCTTGATAAATCGTCCTCTGATGCTACCCGATACTGTAACTATAAAGATCAATGTGGAAAAGAGAGACTCAAATATCTTCCTAACCTTTGATGGCCAAGTAGGCCTCCACATAACCCATCAAGACACCATTATTGTTAAAAAAGCCCCCCATACCATCAATATGATCAAAATCCCTGAGCAAAATTACTATGAACTGCTCAAGTCGAAATTGAGCTGGAGCGGACGGTAGTACGCTTGGCAATGCCTCAAATACAGCCAAAAGATAGGTATTCAACAAGGGATATTGCAATATGGTCATAAAGGCCTAGAAGGCACTAAATGACAACAAGAATAGTCAAAGCAAAGATTGTGATCCTATCCCTTGTTGCCGTGCTGGTCGTTGAAGTATCAGTAGGGGTCATACTTGGTAAATCCGCCTTGCCTCCCATGCTAATCCTTGGTACGACCCGGCTTGTGGAAATAGTAGCCCTTTTTCTAATTCTTTCAATCTGGGGCAACGGGATATCCTGTATAGGGTTAGCACAAGGTCAAATCTTTTCCGGACTAAAAAAAGGGTTCATTTGGTCAGCAGCCTTCGGGCTATGCACTGTCGTGGGTTTTGCCGCTATATATATGGCTCAATTGAACCCTTTGCTGCTGGTCAAAACCAATCTGCCGCAAGAAACTACTGCCTTGGTATTGTTCTTTATTACAGGGGGGCTTATAGCCCCTGTCGCAGAAGAGGTCTTCTTCCGAGGGATCGTCTATGGTTTCTTGAGGCAGTGGGGTATACTTGCGGCCATTGCCGGCACCACTGTTATTTTTGTGGCGGTTCATTTAGTCGGCTCCGGCCTTCCTATTACACAGATAGTGGGAGGTGTTATCTTCTGTGTAGCCTACGAAGTAGAAGGAAAACTGATGACCCCCATTACTATCCATGTCTTGGGAAACACGGCCATATTTACACTTTCACTCATACCATGAGAGCTTTGCATAACTTCTTCGAGCGACAATTATGGACTTTTTGGGGTACCCATTTGGACGAAGTGAGCGGCCCACGGAAGTGGGTAAATTGTAAACTGTCTGAGGCCGTTAGGCCGAGTTTTGAGCGCTACGCTTCACTTTCGTGTCCAATTTTAGCGAACGAGTCCACAGGTGGGTCAAAAAGTCCATATCAAAGAGCGAGAAGAGGTTATGTAAAGGTCTCATTATAATGAATAGTAACAGTTTAGTGTTATGAAACACCAATCGCATAAGCTTCATGGGTAATCAGATTTCAATCCGGGTAACTGTTTGAGGCCATTAGAGCCCCTTGGTTCCGTTGCTGCGCCATGTGGCATTGGTATTCCATGTCCGGGGAAAAGTCTCAGAGTTCTTTTAACAAAGATGGCCTCAACGGGACTTAGGGACTCTTGGGGCCGAGTTTTAGCCGGATTGAAACCTGACTACCAATGGAGCGACACATTTTCAAAGGGCTAAAGTGTTATAATGAATAGAATTCCTTACATAGCAAAAGCCATGGTTCTGGGCCTGTTAACGACGCAAATCCTGGCTACTGTGCATGTGTATCTGTCCAATATACACCTTCACCAGACTGTCAGTGTCATAGCGGGAGCAGGGTATCTTACCATCCCCAACCAATACATCGCCCAAGGTCTCAAAGATTTCGGGCCTGCTTTTTTCGGAGGAATCTTTTTCACATTAAGCATCGGTACAGGGCTGTCTGCGCTCTCAGCAGCCCTTGCCTGGTTTTGGAATCGTATCGTAAGTCGGAATCGGCTCTTTCTGATATCCGTTGCAATCCTGTGGATTGCCTTGCTTGTTGTGATCAACACCCAGGGACTTTCTTGGATTGCCACATCTTATTTCCTGGTTGTGCCTCCTGTGGTCTTTGCTGCGACAATAAAGGGAATGCCTGATGAGCGCCTAGACCGGGTATGGCTCCATAGGTTGGTGCCGGTCATTCCTATTATTTTGCTTACAATCATATGGGCAGCCCAGTCTGACCGGTATCTATTTTTGGATATCCGCGACTATCTCCTACTCTCCAATCCGGTTGGAAAGAAGGTCGATGATTTTTACTACCGCAACACACTCTATCCGGCCCAGGTTTTTAAGTCGCTTGAGCAAAAAACTCTTAAAACGTGTTCCATTCAAGGCTTGAAAGACAAGGCCCTTTACAGCGGGGCAAAAAGAGTGCTGATAAACAGTGACTACCTGCTTGTAACACCAGACACTCAGGTAGATCTCAATATCATATCAGAACAAGACAGATTGGGGTTTTACCACAACGGAAGAAGAATTCTGGAAAACAGCGTCCAGGATTTTCTTCTCCGCCCCCGCAAAGTGCTGCAGGATTTCTCCGCAGCCACAGACACTTACGGACCCTTTCGTCAGGCAACTTTCCTGTGCCTTTTGATAGGGTTTCCCGTCTTTTTGTATGTGATGGTCTTTTCTCTTGTCCACTTGCTTACAGCCCTTTTCGCCGAGCAAAAACATTGTTTGGTAATTACTTCGGCCTTGTGTTTCCTGATTGGCCTTGCCCTCCTCGCCCCACTTCATATTGGCCGGCCAAAGCCGGTTTCTTTATCAAATGTAGCACAGGCCCTGAAGTCAGACTCCTGGCAGCAAAGAGTCTCAGCCCTTAGGTTAATAGTAAACAAAAGGCTGGAGATCGGCAAATATCCTGCCTATCGAACAAGCCTGACGAGTGACCATGTGCCCGAGCGCTATTGGCTGGCAAAGGCCTTTGGGCTGAGTCGCGTCACCAAGACCTACCCTCACTTGCTAACCCTCCTGGATGATCCCCATCCCAACATAGTTTCTATGGCCTTTTATTCCCTGGGACAAAGGGGAAACAGACAAGCAGTCCCGAAAATCATGAAAAAGATAGAAACTTCCGACCACTGGTACAACCAGTGGTATGCCTACAGGGCTTTGAAGTCCTTGGGTTGGAGACAATCAGAGTACCAGTAAGTATTTTCTTGAAATCTTAAACCGTCAAGGTTATCGTCAATTCGAAAGAACCTCAAAAGGCTGATGTGGCTATTCTCTCCTGTTATGGGATTAGCGGAGACAAAGGTCTTAAGGAGACTCTGGGAAAGATAATGTCCATTCCAGAAACAATTCAAGCTCGTGTCCAGCAGGATGGCAAGGTGCTGACGACTTGTCCTGGCTGTGGAAAAATACAGCCGGTCGAATCGGACAAGATCGCCAACGGAGGGAGTTCTTCCTCGGCTACATGCAGCTGTGGCGAGACCTTTGCTGTCTTTTTTGAGCGCAGGAAGGCTTACCGCAGGGAGGTCAGTCTTCGTGGTACTTACCAGAGAACATCTCCAGGGGGTAAATTTGGTGAAATGTCCGTCGAGAACCTATCTATGACGGGTATTGGGTTTGTAACGCTGGATGCCAACAACCTTGAAGAGGGAGATAAAGTCACTCTGCGATGTGTACTAGCTGATGGCAAACATGCCGGGTTTGAACCTGTGGCAGTTGTCGTTTGTTGCCACGACAGGTACGTAGGATGTAGGTTCAAGGAGCTTTCTCGGGATGAAGAAGAATGGCTGGTTGAATATCTTATGGTAATACCCTAGCACTAATCCATTTGTAAGAAAACCCATATTTGCTGGAGCAAGAAGATGGATCTAAAAGTAATGCTTACAACCTTTGGAATGATATTTCTTGCTGAACTGGGCGATAAGACGCAATTGGCAACATTTTGCTTTGCCGCCGAGAATAAAGCAAAGTTTGCAGTCTTTATTGGTTCTGCAGGAGCACTCGTGATGACTTCTCTTCTGGCTGTAGTGTGCGGCTCATTTGTATGCAGGGTTATCCCACCGAATTATATCAGGTTGGGGGCAGGTGGGCTTTTTGTCATATTGGGCTTGTGGATGCTTCTGTTGCCGGCGGGCAACTGACTTGTGGAAAGTAAGATCTTCTAGCACTGTGCCCATCCATAAATGTCTTTGAGCCGAACGGGCACTAGAGCTAAAAGCAATTAAGGGCTCATCACTCAATGGCTTTTTTGTGATATCACTTGTTCATCGAAAAGGCACAATGTGCTGCACCTAAAAGTGCTGCCTTATCGTTAAGAATAATTCGGACGGGAATTTTTTCGAGTAACGGCTTAAATCTACCTTTTCCAACAAAGGACTTCATAAATATTTCACCTTGAAGGTAGGGTATGATTTTTGGAGGAATACCGCCACCCAGATACATTCCTCCCGTGGTCGTTCCCGCCAAGGCGATATTACCTGCAACAGCTCCCAGAATGCTTGTAAATTTGTTCATCGCTGCCACAGCAATGGGGGTTTTTTTGTTGAGTGCAGCTTCCGCAACAGCCCTTGGAGGATCTTTTTCCTCAATAGCCGCTTGCAACCACAGTGGTTCTTTGTAACGACCAGAATCCCGCAGCCATGAATAGATGTTGAACAGGCCAGGCCCTGATAAGATCCTTTCCGCGCTCACATGGCCAAAACGTCGGTGCAGATAGTGCCAGAGAGCAATTTCTTCCTCACTATTTGGACCAAAGTCCATGTGTCCTCCTTCAGAAGGAACAGGAATGTATCTGTCGGCCGACCACACCAGTAATGCCATCCCCAGTCCTGTCCCAGGTGCAACAAGTCCCACGTTTCCCTTCTTTGCCGTCCTTTTCTTGTTCAAAATCATGATCTCTCGCCCACTCAACAGGGGGATGGCTTGAGCCATCGCTGACAGGTCGTTGATTAAACGTGCTTGAGACCACTTGAAACACCTCTTAAGCCGAGCCTCTGAAACCCGCCACGGAAGGTTCGTAGTCTGTGAGTTGCCATCGCTGACAGGACCTGCAACACCAAAACAGGCGGTAGTGACGGTTGCGTGATGATTGTGAAGAAACTGCGAAACAATGCTTTCAAGATCAGAGGCTTGACGGCTGGGATAAGATGCTAATACCTTGGGAATAGGACGGCGTTTTCCCTTGGTAAAAAGTCCCAGATTGGTTTTGGTCCCGCCAATATCTCCAGCTAGTATCAAAATCTCATTGCTCGTGGTGCTCACGGACTGTCTCCTCTGATATAGTTTTGCCTGGCCTTTGACATCCTGAAGATTGACGACGTCGCAAAAAGTCCATCTGCAGCGTTGCGCTTCATCCCCGCCCTGTTAAATTCTCGCTACGCGAGACGGCGAAGCCGATTTAACAGGGTAAATCACTGCGACGTACGATAAGTACGCCTCATTCCTCAAGACAGCGCCACTAAAGTGGCTTGAGAACAGTACGCGCGCCTTGCATCTGGAGTTTTTTACTGTGTCGTCTGTTTGTGGACTTTTTACAAGTCCATCAAGATTTACCATATAAATACTTCCGGCAAAAGGCTTCGGCAATCTCGCGCAAATCAGGAGTCAGGCACTCATGGACTTTCGCTCGAATAGTGGTCGGAACATCTCCATAGAAAGCCTCGGCTATGCCACCGGCAATACAAGCGAGTGTATCGCTGTCACCTCCCAGCGAGATGGCATTCCGGACTGCATCCTCATACGACCCGGAATCAAGGAAGGCAATTATCGCTTCCGGCACGCTCCCTTGACAGGAGACGTCAAACGAGTATGTTGGCCGAATATCATCCACGGTTCGTTTTAAATCGTATCCGAACCTCTGGCTGATTTCCTTTCGAATCTCCTCCTTCTCGCAGCCTGTCCGAGCGAGAAATACCGAAAGAGCTGTCGCCTGGGCTCCTTTGATCCCTTCGAGATGATTGTGCGAAATCTCAGCGGTCTTCTTGGCTTCCTTAAGCACTTTATTTTCTGTATCAAACGCAAAACCGACTGGGCTGACACGCATGGCAGAGCCATTGCCCCAACTATTGTAAGGCTGCGGATGGTCCGAATGAAGCCAACCGATGAAAGATCTTCCGTATCCTGCTCCGGGATAACGCCTGCCGATCTCTCTGACCGATAGCTGATATGGACGGCCCGTGAGGATGGCATCGGCCACTGCAACGGTCAGCACTGTGTCGTCCGTGAAAACAGACCGGGGATGGAAAAGAGGAAAGTCCTTAGTCTTGATCTGAGAATGCTCATAAACCGACCCAATAATATCCCCAGCGATTGACCCAATCATATGTCCCCCTTTCTGTGTCGGACCTTGAATTGAGCTGCGTGGAAATGTGTAAGCATTTACACATCATTCGCAAATTCTTGCCGGTATATACCCTGTGTCCATGATTTTACACTGTCCCGGACCTATATCCCAAGCCCGATAACACTCCATATCGGCAACCACTTACATTCCTTGTTGAACAATTCTTCAATCGCCGTTTTTTTGGGGGGTGGTGAGCAGGTGGGGATATAAATAAGCTGGGCTGAGGATGCGACTGTGGAAGATCCCCAGGGGTTGCACCCGCAGCCGAAAACCCACCTCATTATAAATATCGCTTGAACTCTTCTTCAGGAATCTCTACCTGTTTTAAGATAGTTTTCAATGTCCAACGATCAACTTCTTTGTGGTCTGGAATTATTACCACACTCTCGGTCTCGTAATGCCTCATCTTGATATGGCTTCCTCTTTGAGAGACCTTTTCATACCCAAGTTTTTTGAAACCTTAACTAGCTTACGCCCTGAGAGAAGGGGCGGCTTGGGGGTCAAAGGGCAACCTCGCACACTTTATATTGACCTGCTGGACGTTTAAGGTCTTGAGGCTCAGCCTCAAGATAGAGTTCAATAGCCTCTTTGATATTTTCTATTGCTTCCTCCTCGGTGCGTCCTTGGGTAACACACCCCTTTAGGGCCGGACAATAGGCAACAATATAACCATCCATTCCCTTTTCTAAAACGATTTTAAGCTTCAGGTTCTTTCCTCTTTTTTGAAGATTTGGCCCTCTCGTTGTTCTTAAAGGGTGGGGTTTTGTAACCCCTTCGCCCCATTTTTGACTACCTAAAAAGCGCACTTGCCAATAAACAAATAAAGGTTAGCATAATTAAAGAGATCCGACAATATTTTCACTTTTCCCAAATCCACCGCCCAGTTTTGGCCAAAAGGAGCAATGGGGACGAGGGAACAACGGGCATAAATAACCAACTCACTCTTTATTGTCCTCAAAAATATTCCGGCGCTCAACACCTCGAATTAATAACGACATTATATGGTTAATATTTGCTTTGGCCCTTGAACTTGAGGGTCGGATTAAAAAAGAGTCAAACATCGACTTGATCCCTTGCAAATGGTGAATTCACCAACCGAATGAGGATAAAAGGCGGCGTCAGTCATTGCCTAGCAAATGGCTTCAAAACGTTGCCAGGAGTCCCTTCTTGCTCCTATGTTCCCAGGTCTTTTGAGATAGATACAAAAAATGTCGTCCCATTTTTCTGCCCTGCAAACCAGGCTTTTCCCTTATGGGCTTCCATGATTTCCCTTACAACGGTTAAACCCAAACCTGAGCCTTCTGTTTGCTCAGATGCGGGCAGCCTTCTGAACATCTGAAAGATCACCTCGGTATCCTTCTCCTTTACAGTTACCCCGTCGTTGCTGAACGAAAATATGTGGAAATTTTCGTCCTGCTCATAGCCTACGGAGATTTTGGTAAGGTTCTTTCCAGCGTGTTTCAGTGCGTTATCGATTAAGTTTCTAAAAACACGTGTCAGGGCTAGTTCATCTGCCATGATCTCAGGAACCTCGTCGGGTGCCGACCATTTTATCTTGCGCTCCTTCAACACGGGTGATACTTGATCTCTAATGTGTCTTATGATCTTTTTAACATTGGTCTTCTTGATATTAAAAAAGACTTTTTTGGACTTGATGTATTCATTGATATCTCTCGTAAATGTCTCGATGTCTTCGGCTGCTTTCTCGATTTGCCGGCAGTACATTGTGCCTTTTTCGTCAAGCCTATGTTCGTATTTTTCAGCCAGCAATTTGGCAAACCCGGAGATACCGACAGCTGGATTCTTGAGGTCATGTGAGATCGTGTAAGCAAACAGTTCTAGTTCCTCCTTCTTCTTCCTGATTTCTTCTGATTGTTTCCGAATACCCGCAGAAAGCTTGGCGACGTTTATTGCGACGGCAATTTGATGCCCAATGGCGACTAGCAGATCAATCTTTGCCTCATTGAGTGATATCATACGTTTTGAGGCTAAATTCATAACGCCCAAGACCTTATCTTTGACCATGAGAGGCACGCATATGATGACCTTGAAACCCTTGGCACGCAGAAGAGTGCCCCTTGTCCTGTCTTCCAGGTCCGAAACCTTATGAGCAATAAAGCTCTTGGTTCGGGCTGCTTTGCCTGAGAAACCCTCACTTATCTTGATCTTACGCAATCCCTCTACCTGTTCATTCGCAATCCCTTTATATGCAACCAGTTCAAGACTCTCCTCCTCTTCATCCATCAGGTAAATCCTGATAGCGTCTACCCTAAAATGCTCTCGGACTTTCAGTATGGCCCTGTCTAGAATCTCTGTTAGGCCGAGGGAACTTGTTAAATCGCTGCCAATGTCATAAAGTACCGCAAGCGCTTTTTGCCTCTTTTTCAGCTTAGCTTCACTGAATTTTACGGATATATGTTTTTTGTTGACTAACATTACTGCAAACCTCCCTCTCAGTTCGAAACTATGAACTTACTGGCGGGGCACTCTAATGCGCCTTTTTTCAGCCTCCTCTGTCAAATCCCTGGACGAGTAAAGCACAATAAACTTATCTTCCAGATGTTTAACCAATGCCCTTAACTTTTCTTGTGCCACGGAACCGATGCGTATGTAGACATTATGGCGCCCTTCTTCAGCTTGTTCCCGAGTGGATAGAATGCTCACTATGCGGATACCGAAGGAACGGATCTCATCAGCGACTTCCTTTATCGAACCTGGGCGATCCTTTAAACTGAAAGCAAACTGCACGTCGCCGGCACAAATCCCAGTAATATTGACAAGGACCCTAAAAATATCCGTTTGTGTAATAATGCCGATGAGAGCATCCTTACCATTAATGACGGGGAGTGAGGAAATTTTGTTTTCCAGCATCAGAATTGCAGCAAATTCCACTGTCTCATCGGGTCTAATGAACACGAGGTCCGTGCTCATAATGTCCTTGATCTTGATAGTAGAAATCAGATAATTTAGTTCCTGTATGTCTAGACTCGTTGCCTTGGATGGTGAGGCAGTTCTTAAATCCCTGTCGGTAACAATCCCCACCAGTTTCCCCCTCTTATCCACCACTGGCAAAGAACGTATCTTCTCATCCTTCATGATGATCGAAGCCTTCATCATGGCGGTGTCTTCAGCGACTGTAATGACATCCGTATTCATCCAGCCTTTTACTAACATAATATGCCTCCCCATATTTCAAGCTTGCACATATTGGGCATTGGGCCCAAAGATTTTATAGTCATGACCACAGCGGGGCCTCTTCCGTTTATCTCCATATTCCGACAAACTACCTTAGTTCACTATAGACGTCATAGACCTCAGCCTTATAGGTTTGCGTCTTAAAGATCTTGAAAAGGTTGGTGATTGCCCTCCTCGTATAATTGAAGCGGTTCAAATAGAGTTGAGCCAGTTCTGCCATCACTTCAAGTCCTGCGGCTGGTTCCCGCCTTATGATGTCTCGGAGCCCATCAGAGTCTAAGGCAAAAGCCTTAGTGCTTTTTGTGCATGTAGCAGTTACGTTATAGACGCGGGACTTGGTCAGGGCAGCCATACCAAAAACGCTGCCGGGTTTTTCCAACGCTTCAGCCATGATGTCGAGTTCTTCTGGACCGTCTATTGTCAGGGAAACCGCCCCACTCAAAAGCACATAGAGTGTTTTTGCTTGTTGCCCGTGTCTGTAGATTTCTACGTCTCGTGGGAAAACTATTTCATTGCCGAGCTGGATAACGGCTTTGAGCTGATCGTCCGATAGGATTTTGAACAAGCTAATCTTGTCCAGGATGTGTGCGATTGTCATAATACGCCTCCTTTCAATTTGGGCATCTAATTCCACCAATCTTCAATGTGCGATCATAAATGTTGACGACTTCGTAAAAAGTCCATCTGCGGCGTTGCGCTTCATCCCCGCCCTGTTAAATTCTCGCTACGCGAGACGGCGAAGCCGATTTAACAGGGTAAATCACTGCGACGTACGATAAGTACGTCTCATTCCTCAATATAGCGCCACTGAAGTGGCTTGAGAACAGTACGCGCGCCTTGCATCCGGAGTTTTTTACTGTGTCGTCTGTTTGTGGACTTTTTACAAGTCCATCAACTTTACAATGTGTAAAAAAACCTGACAGGTGCCTGGCCTGCCTTTGGCTTAGACCGCAGATTATTCTTTGCGAATCATCAGTTATGTCAGCTAGTTGTCCTGATCGGCAGTAATCGTCAAACTTGGCACATCTATTGCTCTCTTTGTGGTAAAAAGCTCGAAAGGTGCATCATAGCCTAAGCAGTTAAGAGCTGGAGAGAATATGATTGAAACAAAACCCCTAGTGTGGAGCCTACCCCAGTACCAAGAAACGTTGGTTTGCTTCATTCAGGATTGCCACGAACCGGCCAGGCATTTAGCCAAGATAAGGCGGAGTGACGTCATTATCCAGGTTTGCTTATGCGAAGAATGCCTCCGTAAATCAACCAGTTTCATCTTGCAGGGATTGGTCAAGAGGTCAAGGAAGACATTGAATTAGTCTTGAGCCTAATTCGATTTTCGACGGTCATTTTGAGGATAAATAGAGGCCCCTTATTCATTGTGTAAGCTAGGGCCGGAGGAGTCCCCTTTCTTTCAAAGAACCAACAAGTAATTTCAGCCAGACTCCATGATAAGTCAGGGGACTTCCGGCTCTTTATTAGTGGAGTACCGAGTGATAAGGTTAACTCTAGCCTACGGCCACGTTAGTCCTGCGCATCAAGGGCTCAGTGTTCCAGCCTAGTGGTTCAGCAAAATCTTTCCCCAAAGGCTTGACAACGATTATGAATTGACCCGCATGTTTTCGACAAAATCGCTCCTTGCCCAAACATAGCTCTGGGTCAGTGATTTTTGTCTTCAGATGTTACAAATGGACGCAATATTGTGTGGCTCTTGAACGTTGTCGTGACCAAGGAGGCCTCAGCTTGACAATTTGTTGCCCATCAATGTACAAAGCTTTTAGATGATAACAAGTCACCTCAAAGCATGATTGACTTTAAGGGGAAATCTCCGCAGGATTAAACAAAGGCTTCACCTATTGTGCTAGAGATACATTTGTCCAGAACCTTTTTTATGGGTGATTGAGGTATTGGGGAGTCCAAATGGGGAAAAGACCCACATATGAAGAATTGGAGCAAAGGGTCAGGGAGTTAGAGAAAGAGTCGCTTAAAATCAGCCAGGTGGAAGAGGGGCTAGAGAAGAAGACACGAGACCTTGGCGAGCGGGTTAAGGAACTGAATTGCCTCTTAAGTATCTCAGAACTTTTGGAGAAACGTCGCATTTCCTTGGAGGAAATACTTCACGGAATTACTCATCTTATCCCGCCTTCTTTCCAGCATCCGGAACTCACCTGCGCGCGAATCATCTTGGAAGGTCAAGAATTCTCAACAGACAATTTCAGTGAAACTAGCTGGAAACTAACCCGTGACATTGTTGTTCATGGTGAACGTATGGGGTTTGTGGAGGTTTCTTTATTGGAAGAGAAACCAGAGATTGATGAAGGGCCGTTCCTCAAGGAAGAAAGAAACCTAATCAATGCAGTTGCCGCGCGGTTGGGAAAAATCATCGAGCGGAACCGGGCGGAAGAGGCAATCAAACATGCCTCGGCAGAACTCAATCAGATACTCAACTCTGCGGCAGACGGTATGCGCCTGGTTGACCAGGGCTTCAACGTGCTCAGGATGAACGAGACATTTTTGACTCTATCCGGCATGAAAAGGGATGAGACGCATGGGAAAAAGTGCTATGAAGTGCTTAAAAACTCCTTATGTCATACTCCCAACTGTCCACTTACCCGAATTCTCTGCGGTGAAGAGCGTGTTGAATGTGAGGTAGAAAAGGAACGCAACAACGGTACTAGAATCTCCTGCCTTGTGACGGCAACTCCTTTTCGGGGCCCTGATGGCGATCTCATTGGCATTGTAGAAGACATAAAGGACATATCCCAGATTAAGCAGGCAGAGCGTGCCATAAGAGAATCGGAAAAGTTGGCTGTAGTGGGTAGGCTAGCTGCAGGGGCGGCTCACAGCATTCGAAACCCCTTAACATCAGTGAAGATGAGGCTCTTCTCTCTGGCGCGCAGCCTGGAACTGTCTAAAACTCAAAAAGAGGACTTAGACGTGATTTCCGAAGAGATCCGCCACATTGATAGCATCGTTCAGAATTTCTTGGAGTTTTCCCGGCCACCTAAGCTCAAGATGCAGAAAATAAATCCTTCCGATGTGGTAGACTCAGCTATTCAGCTTCTTCGCGACCGCCTTAAGGCGTATGGTACAGAAGTAAAGGTTAGCCGCCCACGGCGGATGCCTGAAATTCTGGGAGATAAGGAGCAATTGAAAGAACTCCTCGTCAACCTACTGGTCAACGCATGCGAAGCCATGAACGGCGGGGGCGAGATTGTGATCTCGGAACAAGAGGAGAGCGTGGAATCTTGGGGCCGAGTGGTAGCCATCCGGGTGAACGACAATGGCCCAGGCGTGCCTGAAGAAGTCCGGGAGAGACTATTTGACCCCTTTTTTACCACGAAAGAGGAAGGCACGGGCCTCGGCCTGAGCATTGCCGCACGAATCGCAAAAGAACATGGTGGCTTGCTGAATCTTGTGTCTGAGGAGGACAAGGGGGCAACCTTTGCTGTTATACTCCCATATAAAGGGGGAATCAATTGGGAACGATCCTGATCATTGACGACGACTCTCAGTTGCGCCAAAGCTTCAAGAAACTTTTGACAGAAGAAGGCCATGCCGTAAAGGCCGCACCCACGGGTGAGACGGGCATCGCCATGGTTCGTGAATCCGTACCTGACCTCGTCGTCACTGATGTGCGTTTGCCTGGAATGAACGGACTTGAAACGTTCAAGACAATACGGGAAATCGACCCGAAGCTTCCAGTAATTGTGATGACCGCCTTCGGTACTACTGAGACAGCCATTGAAGCTACCAAGCTGGGAGCCTTTGACTATGTGCTAAAACCCTTCGAGATCCCCGACATCTTGGCCTTGATTGAGCAGGCCCTGGAAGCCGGTCGATTCATGCGCTCTAAGGTGGAAATGGATGTTGCCCCGGATACAATCTCTGCCGAGGCCATTATTGGTCGAAGTAAGGCCATGCAGGAAGTATACAAGGCGATAGGCCGTGCAGCCCCTACTGACGCAACGGTGCTTATCCGAGGCGAGACGGGCACTGGAAAGGAATTAGTAGCTCGTGCAATATATCAGCACAGTCTTCGGGCTGATAAACCTTTCCTTGTGGTCAACTGTGTGGCCATCCCAGAAACCCTGCTTGAAAGCGAGCTGTTCGGATATGAAAAGGGCGCCTTCACTGGTGCACTCAGTCGTCGAGTGGGGAAGATCCAGCAAGCCCATGGCGGTACTGTATTCCTTGATGAAATTGGCGACATGCCTTTTGCCATCCAGGCCAAGCTCCTGCGCCTTCTCCAAGAAAAGAGCATTGAACGCCTCGGTAGCCGCGAGCCCATTCCTGTTGATGTACGAATCATTGCAGCCACAAATCGAGACCTCGAAACGGCCTTAACAGAAGGACGGTTTCGAGAGGATCTTTATTATCGTCTCAAGGTGGTCAGCCTGTGGCTTCCTTCCCTGCAAGACCGGACTAGCGACATCCCTCTTCTTGCCGATTACTTTCTTGCCAAGTATGCCACCGAAATGGGTGCCCGCAATCCGGGAATGAGTGAGGAGGCTAAGGTCTTTCTCAGCAATCATCCTTGGCCAGGGCATGTCCGCGAACTGGCTAATGCCATAAACAAGGCATTAATCTTTAGCCGGGGGGGACCCGTAAGCATGGAGGATATTTTCCGGGCTGTCGGGCAGGAGCCTGCTTCGGTACAGGCAGACAAAAGCGCGGAGGATGTAATCAGTCAATGGATTCGCCGAAGTCTGACCTCCAGTGCTTTTGACAATATGTTCAACGCCTTGGTGGATCAATTTGCCAGTGTGCTAATCACTGAAGCCCTCAAGCTCACCGGAGGCAACCGCGTCCGTGCAGCCAAGCTCCTCGGTCTTTCCCGGCCTACTCTCCTTTCCAAGATCAAAAAATACCGCCTCAAGATAGGAGCCTCAGTCAAGAGCGACTGACCTGTACGCCGAATTGGCATGGAAACACCTACGATTTTCTCAACCGGATCTAGTTCTTTTGGATCTATTAGCTATTCATATGCCGAACAGGTGGGGCTGATCAAGGTGTCAACCCTCCTTTATGATTGAATGACGCAGTTCAATTCTTCTTCCAACCACCGCACGTGTTGCATAAATTCTTCACGCAAACGGTAAGTCCGCATGTCCGATTGTACATTCAAACGGGGCCAAACTTTACAACTCGTAAAGAATGCTGACAGGCAGCCGC
>MAVP01000011.1 GCA_001751075.1 Desulfobacterales bacterium S7086C20
AAATTAAGATAACATCATAATCAACGCTGTACCAAAATCTACTATTTCTGGATGGAAACTAAGCTGCACAGGGAACATCGGATCGCGATGAATGAGCTTGATTATCTATGACAATTCGCAAGCAGAAACAAAAAAGGAGTTAACCGTTACGGCTAACTCCTTGAAATTACCTGGAGGCGGCAACCGGATTTGAACCGGTGAATAACGGTTTTGCAGACCGCTGCCTTACCACTTGGCTATGCCGCCAGGAAAAGTGGAGCGGGAAACGGGATTTGAACCCGCGACTTCAACCTTGGCAAGGTTGCACTCTACCACTGAGTTATTCCCGCTAGTAAACATTTAATTTAAATAATTTGTTGTAGGTTTGTCAATAAAAAAGTGCCTTGACTTGTCAGTGCCGAAGCCGCATATTATATATTTATGAGGTCTTTATGAAGTCAGGGATCGAGAAATTTTGCTTTTTTAAAAGCTTGCTCACTTCAACGGTAGAAGAACATTCGGAGTTTTTGCAATGAGCTTTGTTATTCAAGTTTTTACAGAGGCTTGGCACCTCTTCTTATCGTCTGCTGTCTATGTTCTGTTTGGAATTTTGGTGGCCGGGCTCTTGCGTGTCTTTATTAACCCCTCTACTATAGCTCATCATCTTGGCAGGGGCAGGTTCCTTTCTGTGGTCAAGGCTGCCCTTTTTGGTATTCCCATTCCCCTGTGATCATGTGGTGTGCTGCCGGCGGCAGCATCGTTAAAAAAGCAGGGCGCCAACAATGGCGCCACAATGGCCTTTCTTATTTCTACACCTGAGTCGGGAGTAGATTCCATAGCCTTAACCTATGCCCTTCTAGATCCGATTATGACAGTGGCTAGACCTGCTGCGGCGTTTGTTGCTGCTGCTGTAGCCGGCTTGACAGAGAACCTGTTCAGTTTCAATGATCAAAAAGTGTCGGTCATTCCAGATTTGACTTGCCCCGTCGATGGTTGTTGCGATGGGGTCGATTGTTCGCCCGAAGAACATCGTGCACACCACAGTCTTTTCGAAAAGCTTGTGGTCGGGCTTAGGTTTGCGTTTGGAGAACTCTGGGCGGATATTGCCACATGGTTTTTTGTGGGATTGCTCCTGGCAGGGATTATTACCGCTGTTGTGCCGGAAAGTATCATGACGCGTTTTCTTGGTGGCGGCATCAATTCTATGATTGTCATGTTGTTAGTCGGCATTCCTCTGTACATTTGTGCTACAGCTTCTACGCCTATTGCTGCCGCTCTCGTGCTAAAGGGCGTCAGTCCTGGCGCCGCGCTGGTGTTCCTTTTAGTCGGGCCCGCCACAAATATAACGTCACTAACGGTTGTTCTTAAGGTGCTGGGTAAAAGAGCGACGATCATCTATTTGTTTGTACTTGCCTCTTGTGCTGTTGTTTTTGGCCTCATATTAGATCAGGCCTACCTCATTTTTGGCCTTTCACCTCAGGCCATAGTTGGTCAAGCGGCGGAATTCATTCCAAGGTGGGGACAATTGGTCGGAGCCTTTGGACTCTTGGTAATATCCATTTGGCCATGTTATCGGGCATTTAAGTCCCGGCTTGAAAAGCCACAAGGATGTGCCCACGGTTCACAATGTAGTTGCAAAACTGATTCTAGTACACATCTTGTCCAAATCTCAAAAACTGAAAGGGGGCAAAAATCATGAAGAAATTGGTTATTGTCGGCGGTGCGGCCCTTATTATCATCGTGGTTTTCTTGTTTATAGGGCTTTCCAATCTAGGTCCGATAATTAAAAAAGCCGTCAACACATACGGTCCTAAAATCACGAAAACAGAAGTGCGCCTTGGCGATGTGGATCTGTCCATTTTTTCCGGGCAGGCTAAGCTGAAAGAATTCTCCCTGGGAAACCCGAGTGGATTCAACACCCCTACGGCGATAGATGTGGGATCCATCTATGTGGATGTGGATGAAGGATCTTTGACCGGCGAGATAATTGTCATCGACAAGATTGCCGTGGTAAAGCCTGAGATTACCTATGAAAAGGTCCGAGGGACCGATAATTTCAGGGCTATCTTAAGTAATGTGAAAAAGTCTGTTGGGAGTGCCAAGCCGTCAGAGAAGACTCCCGAGAAAGGGGGTGCCGGAAAGAAAATAATGATCCGGGATTTTGTACTAAAAGACGGGAAAGTAAATCTGGCCATGTCCATGTTTCCCGACAGAACGATAAGTGCATCACTTCCTGATATACACTTGACGGATATAGGCAAGAAGGATCAGGGCCTACTTCCTGCTGTTGCCTTTGAGAAGATACTAGAGGTTGTTTACAAGCAAATCACCTCTCCTGCGGTAGCAGATAGGCTTAACGATGGTTTAAAAAAGTTGAAGTCGGGTGTTGCGGCCGCACGAGAAGATGCTGCCAAAGAGTTAGAAGCAGCAAAGGCGACGGCAGAGAAAGAAGTGCAGGCAGCCGGTAACCGTGCAAAAGAGAAGGCCCAGAAAGAAATTGAGAAGGTCGAAAAGGAAGTAGAAGGACTTACCGGCAAGGTCAAGGGGTTGTTGGGCAAGTAGGAGAGCAATATCAAACTAACCCGGAAGTAATTGTTTTGTTGGAAGAATATCCCTAATCCTTTTTGAAAAAGCAGACGTACTCTGACAGGCACAGACTAACGCCTCCGCGGACTCGCGGAGGCGTTATTTGTCTTGCCTTACGGGCATATCAAAGGCCTTAAAGTACCTAAAGGTAAGTTCGACATACAAGCTATGTTCACCCTTAAAGTCGCTCTAATAATTAGTCTAGTATGTTTCGTAGGTGAGTTCTGCCAACACAGAATTGTCATAGAGCCTTGCTTCGATATCTACTCCAAAGAAATCGGCTATGGGCTGTAAGATTTCCGGGTTGTTTTTCCATGTTGTACGTCCTACTTCCAGCACAACTTCAAGTCCTTTTTTTGTCATCTTTCCCAGAGGCTGACGACATGGTCCCACTGGCATACCAAGGATTACCATCAGAGCCTTGGTGCCCAGAGGATTTCTAGCTCGGCAACCCACCGCACCATAAGGCGTTTCTTCTTGTGTTATTACTGTAACGATGCTGAAAAGTGGTTCCAATGCAGCCAGAAGCTTTTCTGCTTCAGCCTGGTTGCCTTCATTCAGGTATGCAGTCATATCCTGAACTGCCTTTGGGGCCACATTAGATGCTACCGAAATCGCCCCACTTGCCTTAATAGCCGGATCCGTCATTATGGGAAAGGTCTTGCCATCGTCACCAGACATTATAGTAAAATCAGGGCCGCAGCACTCACGGGTACGTTTCATGTTTTCTATGTTAGCCGTTGCCTCCTTGACCGTATTTACATTGGCAAACTGTTTATTAAGTATGGCAAGATCTTCAGGTAGAAGCTGTGCCCCAGTACGTCCAGGAATTACATAGGGAATGATCTCGATTTGCGGGAACTTGCTTGCCACTGGGGTTACATATTCCATGCGGATTTCAAGGGAACTAGGCCCATTATAATAGGGATCAACCAGTAAGGCGGCATCGGCTCCTACCTGGACGGCATGTTCTGTGCTTTCCAAGGTTTCCCGGGTGTTATTACTTCCTGTGCCTGCAATGGACTGGCACTTTCCCTTACACCTTTCAACTACTATCCTGACTACCTCATTGTGCTCTTTCCAATCTAGTGTTGGACTCTCGCCAGTGGTACCTACAGCAAGGATTCCGCTTACACCACCAGTAAGCTGAAACTCTACCAATTTATTCAAGGCCTCATAGTCAACGTTGTAATCCTTGTCAAATGGCGTCATCAGCGCCGTGTAACATCCGCTTAGCATTATGGCACCTCCTGATTAAGTTTAAGGGTCCTTTTTACGAGTCCATTCTTTTTGCCAAAAAAATTGCAAAAAAAAAGCCGGAGACCGTCTCCGACTATACCGTGTCCAAGAGAGTGCTCCACGAAAAAACGTGACAGTCCCAGAGATATTATCTCTAAACCCAGCCTGCATTGCCGCAGATTAAAGCAGGCTTCGGCGGTACACCCTTTCACTGCAAGTTCAACTCGCAGGGTCTGCCCCCTTGTCTTGCAGGTACTGATGAGTACCGCACCTCAACTCTTGTTCCAAACTCGGCGTCAATATATAAGCCGTGTGGCCGGGTGTCAAGGAAAAAGAATGGATGGACACTACCTTCTGAGGGTGGCAATCAGTTTCTTCGAGTCCAGGATGATATCAATGGCCTGCCTTACATGGGTTACCACAATGTCCGCGTGAAGTAAGGCATTGGCCGAGGCGCCTTCCGCTTGAATGGTGCATATTGAAAGTCCGGATATCTTGAACATCCCGATGTCTATATTTCCGTTGCCGATGCAGACCGTTACTTCGGGGCCGATCGATTCAACAAATGCCTTCTTTGCCCCTGCCGTTTCCGCGGTAACAGTGTGGACTGCCGAGATGTGTTCAAATTTCTCCCGCAGGATCCCTCGTGTGTCTCCCGAAAGGATGTAAACCTTGAAACCTTTACTGCTGAGGGTCTGGAGATAATCGAGAATACCGGGGATAGGTTCTCCAGACTCAGTTATAGTGCCGTTCAGGTCAAGCACCACATTCTTTATTTCAATAGATCCCCAGCCGGGTATGGTGACTGTTTTCATTACGAGTCTGTTAACGGTTGCCAGCCAGAATCTTCTGGATGGCAACGGCACATTCCGCCTTATTCTCTTCAGGGCATTCTACGTCCAGGATTTGCTTTTTGAGATCAATCTTGTTGACCTTGGCGTTAAATTTCTGGGCTTCTTGTTTTACCAGTCTTATTATCTTGTCGTCTTCTTTGTTCATGATCGGCATGTGGTTTTCCTCCTGTAATGATGCTTCTCTATCATGTTTATATGTTCAATCTTAATACACTTGCTCATTACTACTTCAATGCCTGCTTCCCGTGCTTTTTGGGCTGCCTTATTATTGGCGATGCCCAACTGCATCCAGACCGCCTTGGCGCCGATTTCGACGGCATCTTCTACTATGGATAGAACGGCATCAGGTCGCCTGAAAATGTTCACTATGTCTACTGATGAAGGAATTGACTTGAGGTTTGGATAGGATTTTTCACCCAAGATTTCCTTTTGGCCTGGATTGACCGGTATGATCGTGAAGCCGTTGTCCTTAAGATACTTTGCTACCTTGTGGCTGTCCCGTTCTGCTTTAGGAGACAGGCCTACCACAGCCACAGTCTTGTAAGTCTTGAGGATATCAATGATTCTTTCACTTGGAGGATTATATTCAGGTAGTTCACACTGTATGTTCATTAGAGCTTTCTCCTTAGGAAGCAAGATAGACCACAAACTATATTAAAGAAGGCCTGTGAGGTCAACCCTTGAAAGCGTGTGACCTCTATCTTTCTATATCGCCACATGAACTTCTGTGTAAGGGTAAGCTTTTCCTTCAAGGCTTGGTCGAGAAGGTCTATGGCGGCTTCCCTTGGTGGTCGGATGATTATTCCTTCGGTAGTCCATTTTGCCTTGACATGAAAGAAACTTCCCTACATTAATGACTCGAGTACTACTATTACCTTGTTGTTCGCTTCATTCGATTGACGAGGAGGGGTGACTATGGCCAATGAAGATGGAAAAGTCAGGATTGAAAGAGACACCATGGGTGAGGTGAAGATCCCTGCAGGGGCCTACTACGGGGCACAGACTCAGCGTGCTGTGGAGAATTTTCCTGTCAGCGGGATTGTATTTCCGAGGGAATTTATCAGAGCGCTCGGTCTTATAAAAAAATGTGCCGCACAAGTCAATTCCAAGCTCCAGTTCTTGGATGTCAAGCTTGCTAAAGGTATTGTAGAAGCTGCCAATGAAGTAGAGCGCGGGGATTTAGATCAAGAGTTTGTCCTAGATATTTTTCAGACAGGCTCTGGGACATCCACGAATATGAATGCCAATGAGGTTATTGCAACGAGGGCAAATGAAATCCTTTCGGGGCAAAAGGATACCAGGAGTCCAGTTCATCCCAACGATCATGTTAACATGGGACAATCTAGTAATGATGTTATTCCTACTGCTATACATGTGGCGGCCTTAACTTCGATTACTGCCGATCTTGTTCCGGCCCTAAAGGAACTTCATGAATCACTTAAAGAGAGATCGATAGCCTTTGATGGTATTGTCAAGATCGGACGCACCCACCTGCAGGATGCAGTTCCCATCCGCCTTGGTCAGGAATTTAGTGGTTATGCCCGCCAGGTCGAGCTTGATATAGAAGCGTTAAAAGGTCTTGGGGAAGGTCTTGGAGAACTGGCCTTGGGCGGCACTGCGGTTGGGACAGGATTAAATTGTGCGCAGGATTTTGCTTTCGAGACAATCGAGTTGCTTTCTCGTGAGACAGGATGTCGATTCACGGAGGCCAGAAACCACTTTGCGGCTCAGGCTTCACAGGATGCAGCTATGCGGGCAAGCGGGGTGCTCAAATCCGTGGCTGTCAGTCTGATGAAGATCGCCAATGACATACGATGGCTTTCTTCAGGGCCGAGGTGTGGTATTGGGGAGATCAATATTCCTGCTCTTCAGCCGGGTTCTTCCATAATGCCTGGCAAGGTGAACCCAGTGATTCCAGAGTCCGTGACACAAGTTGCCGCCCATGTCATGGGCAATGATGCGGCTATTGCCATAGGATGCCAGGCGGGCAATTTTGAGCTCAATGTCATGCTTCCTGTAATTGCCCACAATTTGCTACAATCAATTAAGTTGCTTAGTTCAGTTGCCAAGATCTTTTCGGAAAAGTGTGTGAAAGGGATTTCTGCTAACGAAAAAAGGTGCGAGGCCTGCACAGAAAACAGCCTGGCCATGGGTACCATGCTGGCTCCAATGATAGGCCATGAGAAAGCGGCAGCCATTGCAAAGAAGGCATATACTACCGGCAAGACCGTAAGAGAGGTTGCCATGGCCGAAAAAGTCGTTTCCAGGGATGAGCTGGATAGACTGCTGGATCCTGCGAGCATGACGTAGGGGCTTCAGTTTCCACTATTTAAACTCCTGCATGGTGTTTTGCACGGTTGTTACCACCTTCTCCATGAGTATGCTTATTTCCTTGTTGTTGAGTCCCAGAAATTTGACGGAGCTTTCTTCGATTTCATAAGACACGGAATCTATGCCGTCCCCTAGACCGCTCATCATCGCAATACCGTCGGCTGCGTGAAGGAGGTTGGCCAGTATATTGTCTTGTATCTGGGACGGATGATGGTGGTATTTTATGCCTGTAGCTAATTCTTCAGGGACATTCCATTTGTTGCACACCTCGGATGCTATTTCGGCATGGTCAAATCCGAGGATTTCCTTCTCGGCATCCAAGAAAGTCTTTCCCCCGTTTGCCATAAACTGTTCAAAGATCTCGTGCCTTTCAAAGATATACTTATCAAGGGCGAGCTTGCCTGAATCATGAATAAGGCCGGCCGCAAATGCATCGTCTGCAAATTCAGGGTACTTTTTCTGGGCAATAAACCTGGAACCGAAAGCTACTGCCATGGAGTGTTCCCATAGTTGTCCCGCCTCCAGGCCATACCCCTTTAGTTTATTGCATAACAGGGTCGAAGTAGACACCATTGTTATCAATTCCGCCAAGGTTTTATGCCCGAGGATGACCGAAGCTTGCTGGATTGACGAAACCTTTTTGCTTAGTCCATAGTACGCAGAGTTAGACAGTTTTAGGACCCTCGTAGCAATAGCCTGATCGGTCACAAAAATTATAGCAAGGTCTTTAAAGCTTGAATTTGGACTCGCCATGACCTTCCTGGCTTTGTGAATAACCTGTGGCATGGGAGGCAGGTCCTTTACGCTCTTAAAGATCTGTTCCTTCAATTCATCTCCGGTTGCCTGTTCCTTTTCTGCGGCTGGTGATGAAGATGAAGCAGAGTCAGAAGAAGCTTGATCGGCGCCATTAGACCGTAGATCAAGCTCGATAGGATTCTTGCAGGATGGGCAAGGTAACTTGACCTTTTTCCCCTGGGGAAGTCTTTCATCGGGGATATCGTAGATTTTCTGACAGTTTGCACACTTGGCTTTCACTCTCTATTCTCCTTTTCGATATCATCATCTTTTTAACAATTCGTGGATGGGCACTAAACTATCAAGTTTTTCCACTCGCAATCATTGTGCCAAGTAGCTGGGCAGCAAGAAGTATTATTAGTTAACAACTTGATATTACATTATAATGTTTTGCAAGCGCAGCTTTTGGCGAAGCGTTGATTACATGACGGCGTCAAAAAATTGGCATTTTCTTTATTTAAAAAACCTCTTGACAAAATATCTCCAAAAAGATATGGGAAGTCCGTGCCTGTGAAAGGAGGGTCTGTGCGTTATGCAGACCTTGACACTAGCAAGGTGGCGGACTTCGTGGTAGTGGATGCGGCACTTAGTTTAGTCGAACTTTACCATTAATTGATAGACCTTAGGCTATTTATAGAAGATCGGAGAGCTTATGAGCGCTGAGACATTGGTAACCTTCCCGATGGGCGGAGTCCACCCCAGAGAAGGAAAGGGACTTACCGAAAAACTTGCCGTAGAAACCATGCCGGCCCCGAAACAAGTGCGCTTGTTCTTAAAGCAACACGTGGGTGCACCGTGCGAACCTGTAGTCAAAAAGAAGGACAAGGTTACGGAAGGGGATGTTGTGGCATCTACGGAGAGGCTGGGATCACCTCTTCATGCACCCTATTCAGGCACGGTAAAGGGAGTTCAAAATGCCCTCCATCCTTTGGTGGGTAATGCACCTGCCGTGGTGATCGTTGGAGATGAAGAAGCGGAGGCGAAATCTTATTCTCGTTCCGACTGGACAAAATTATCGAAGGAAGAATTGCTGGCCAAAATCAAAGGTGGAGGAGTGGTTGGCATGGGTGGTGCGGGGTTTCCGGCCGGAGCTAAACTGACCATTAAGCCGGGGATGAAACTCGACACGCTCATCTTAAATGGGGCGGAATGCGAACCGTGCCTGACAAGTGATCATCGTCTGATGGTGGAACATGCCAAAGAAATTGTTGAAGGGGCCAAGATCATTCTAAAGATCCTTGAAATCAATTACTGTGCGATTGGCGTTGAAAACAACAAGCCGGATGCTATAGAAACATTAAAAAAGGCTATTGCAGAGGATAGGACGAAAAACGGTTACAATATCGTGGTAAAGCCTATGAAGGTCAAATATCCTCAGGGATCTGCAGATCAGATCATGCAGAGTGTGACCGGCAGGGCAAGGCCCTCGGGGGTGCGTTCTTCAGTAATAGGCATAATCATTCAAAATGTATATACTACAAAGGCCATTTACGATGCAGTGGCACTTGATAAACCGCTTTATGAACGGATAGTTACCTTTACCGGCAAGGGGATCAAGCGTCCTGCCAATGTTATGGTTAAGGTGGGAACAAGCCTTGCGGACGTTGTTGAGTATCTTGGAGGTACCACACCTGAGCTTGCCAAGGTAATAGTTGGGGGACCAATGATGGGGGTTGCGGTGTCAACACTCGATATTCCGATAACCAAGACGACATCAGGAGTCCTTTTTCTTACAAAAGATGATATTGATATTCAGCCACATTATCCTTGTATCAGGTGTGGCTTTTGTATTGATGTATGTCCAATGGGTCTTGAACCCAATAATGTTAGTATCTATGTTGAGGCAGGGCGAGGCGCTGATACGGAAGAATTCGGGGTTGATGATTGTTTTCTGTGTGGAAGTTGCGCCTATGTCTGCCCGGCAAAGCGGCCATTGGTACAATTTATGAGTTTGGCCAAGGCAAGCATTGCAGCATCCAAGAAAAAGTAGCTAAAGAAGGAGTATAATGACCGAAACACGAGCAGAAGCAACCACTGTGGAAGAGGCTGGGAAGGCGATCCCGCCGAAGTTGTTTGTATCGGTTTCGCCCCACTTTAAAAACACGGACACGGTCTCCAAGATAATGTGGACTGTCATAGCCTGTTTATTGCCACCGCTGATCATATCCGTATTTGTTTTTGGATTTCAAACGCTCATCATCACGTTGATCAGTGTGGCAAGTTGTGTCGGAACGGAGTATGTGGCCAACAGAGCGCTGAACAAGCCTACGGCTACCATCACGGATGGCAGTGCCGTGATTACCGGCCTGCTCTTGGCCTACGTGATTCCTCCCGGGGTTCCCTATTGGATGCCCATTCTCGGTGGGGTCATGGCTATTTACGTAACAAAAGTATTGATGGGGGGGATCGGGTACAACATATTCAATCCTGCGCTCATTGGTCGGGCTTTTCTGGTGGCCACGTATCCTGTGGCTATGACATCTGCGTGGCTTAATCCAATCCGGGATGCAGCGGTCTTTAAATACATGGCCTCCGGGGTAGATGCCGTTTCTACAGCCACACCGCTCTACGTCCTTAAACACTACGGCCTCGCCGAGGTTATCGAGCGCTTTGGGTCTCTTTCCGTGATTTACAAGGACTTTTTTATTGGGTGGAGACCTGGGTGTATAGGTGAGACTTCTGCGTTCCTGCTCCTCCTTGGCGGGCTCTACCTGATTTACAAGAAATACATTACCTGGCATATTCCCGTTTCGACGATTGTTGTTGTGGCTTTGCTGACTTGGGTCTTCGGCGGAGAGACACTGTTTACCGGCATGCCGTTTCTGGCTATCCTCTCCGGAGGGGTGATACTGGGGGCCTTTTTCATGGCCACAGATTACGTGACTTCTCCGAGTCAGCCCACGGCAAAGTTGATATTTGGGGCCGGCATCGGCGCCTTAACCGTGTTGATCCGTTTAAAAGGCGGCTATCCGGAGGGGGTTTGCTACGCCATCCTGCTCATGAATGCCGTGGCTCCGGCTTTAGATAACTGGTTTAAACCGAAACGTTTTGCTCCGCAACCGGAAGAGGGTGCTTAGAAGATGAAAGAAATTATAAAGATCACTTTAGCATTGATCATTACCTGTGTGGTAGCGGCCTCGGCAATGGGATTGACCTTCACGCTGACGGCCAAGGCCAAGAAACACAACCATCACATGAATGTTCATAACGCCATGATGGGTCTTCTTGGTTTCGGCCAGGACAATCCTGCCCCGTCAGACCTGGAACTCTTGAGCGTGTATCGGTATATCGTCGAGGATAGCGACCAGAAGTTCTTGGGATACATGGTTCCCGTGGAAAAGGATGGAGAAGAAACCTACGAGATGGTCTTAATTGACCTGGAGAGCAATTTTGTTAAGAAGCTCGAGGTGCCTATTTCAATGGAGGCGGCGCAAGAAGCACACGATCGAGCCTCCGCCCTGGATAAGGTATTGTCGCCAAACCAATCCTTTATTTACGCCGATGCCTCCGTTATTGCTACAGCGGGAAACAAACGAATCGGCTACATCTTGCCGGGAAAATTCCCTGGTTTCAGGACCTTTATTCACGTCCTCGTGGCAATGGATCCCCAGTTCGAGCTTCTGGGTTTGGAGATCATGGAACATGAAGAAGATGCCGGGCTGGGCGCAGAGATTGAGGAGGATTATTTCAAAAAGCAGTTTGAGGGCATATCTTATGATAAGCTGAAGACCCTCAATGTCGTAAAAAAGCCGATGCCGGAGGAGTACACGCAGTATCTCGAAAGGGAACAACTCACTGAGGGGCTCTTGACGAAAGAACATATTGCCGAAATCCAGAGAAAATATAAAGATCAAGACATCTATGCCATTACGGCATCAACGATTTCCAGCAAGGCCGTTACAAACGGTGTCAAAGGCATTGCCAAGAAGTTTGCTTACCGTATCGGCAAGCTGGACAGTGTGCTGGAAAAACAAAAGATCCGCGCGGCGTTTTAGACTTCGGTTACCACCCGGGTTCGACAATGCGGCGCCGGGTGTTTCGGGAACTTCAGAACACTTAGACTAAGGGAGAAGGACATTGTCTACTACAACGAAATCCAACACCCAGCTCCTCGTGGATGGTATTCTTAAGGAGAACCCCATCTTTAAGCTGGCGCTTTCCATGTGTCCGGCGGTGGGGATCAGCACGAGTGTCATGAACGGCATCCTCTTAGGGACGGCAGTTCTTTTCGTGCAGGTCTTTTCGGGTTGTACCATCTCGCTTGTTCGCAATTACATCCACCCCAAAATCCGGATTCCCACGTACACGCTCACCATCGCTACATGGGTGACGGTCATCGACCTTGTCCTGGCTGCCTACGTGCCTGGAGCCTACAAGGCCATGGGAATGTTTGTGAGATTGATTGTGGCTTTTGCGATTATCACTATGCGGCTGGAGATGTTTGCCAGCAGGGAACCGCTGACGAAATCCTTTTGGGATGGCCTTGGTATGGGGCTTGGCTTCATGGTGGGCATGGTGACGCTGGGTGTCGTACGGGAACTCCTGGGATCGGGAGAACTTTTGGGATATGATGTCCTGGGCTTCAAGCCCCTCCTTTTCTTTGTTCTCCCCTCGGCAGGGTTTTTTGTAGTAGGCTTAATGATGGGTTTTTTTAACTGGATAGAGGTCGCATACAATCGCAGGAAAGAAGGTTAAAGGGCTATGAATGGCATGAACGGACTTCGACGATATCAGTGGTTGATGGGAATTCTGCTGGTTGCACTGTTCCTGACCGGTTGTGAGACCGGGCACGACTTTGTCAAGAAGACGGAATTCAAGGATGCGGACAAAATCGTGGTTATTTTTGCCGGTCCTGTGGACAATGCGTGGGCAACGGACGTGAGTAACTTTTCCGTATACGAAGAGCCGGATCCGGACATCAGGTTGAACATCAAAGAAGCCGCTTTGGGTCCAGACAAGACCACGCTCACGCTTAACTTTGAGGCCCCCTTGAACCAGGGGGAGGCCCATATTTTAAGTACCACGAATATTGTGTCGGAGGGCCAAGATCTGGGTGCAGCGACACTGACGGTCAAGAAACTCTACTTCGGTATCCTGATGACCATCTTTCTGGGCGCGGCGCTGATCCAAAACTTTGTCTTTACCAAGTATTTGGGTCTTTGCGTGTTTTTCGGCACCTCTCAGAAACGGTCCACGGCAATCGGAATGGGTATTGTGTTTACCACCGTTATGGTCTTTGCGGGCATGATGGCTTGGGCGCTTTACCAATTCGTCCTCAAACCGTATCAGCTGACCTACCTCAACATCGTGGTGTTTATCGGGTTGGTGTCTCTTTCCGTTCAGGGTGTGGATACCATCCTCAGGAAGGTCAATCCGGCATTGTTCAAGGCCTTCGGTGTGTACCTGGTCCTGGTTATCGCAAATTGTATTGCCATAGCCGTACCATTGATGCTTGCGGATAACGAGTACAACGCTTGGGAAAGTCTCATGCTGGCCCTTGGCGCCGGGCTGGGATTTATGCTGGCCCTTTTTCTCATGGCCTGTGTCCGGGAAAGGCTGGAGTTAGCCAAGATACCGCCCAGCTTTAGGGGATTGCCTATCGCCTTTGTCACAGCGGGACTTTTTGCCCTGGCCTTTTTGGGCTTCTCAGGATTGTCGATTTACTAGAGGCTTTGTTTTACATAAATTTTAGTACTAGGAGATGACATACTCATGGATCCAGTATTAATCAAGATCGCTTTGGGTGGCGTGGCCACACTGGCATGCATAGGGCTGTTCTTCGGTATCGGCTTGGCCATGGCGGCGCACAAGTTTCATGTGGAACCGGACCCCAAGGTAGAGGAAGTCCTGCATACCTTGGCGGGGGCTCAGTGAGGGGGTTGCGGCTTCCCAGGGTGTGAAGCGTATGCCGAAGCAGTAGTCCACGACCCGGATGTCCCGCCGACTCTTTGTTTCCCCGGCAAAAAGGAAGTGGCCGACGCCGTGGCCCAGATTTCAGGCAAGGCTGCCGGCGCCGTGGAAGACTTGGTAGCTGTTGTCCACTGTTCCAGGATCCAGGGTAAGGTGCACACAAAATACAATTATATCGGGTATGGGACCTGCACAGGAGCGAACATCGCTTTTGCGGGGCCTCTTGACTGCCAGTACGGGTGTGTGGGGTTCGGGGAATGCGCCGAAGCATGTCCCTTTGATGCCATTACCATGATTGATGGGTTCCCGGTTATTGACCCGGATGAGTGCGTTGCCTGTGGGAAATGTGTAAGTACTTGCCCCAAGAGGATTATCAAACTTATCCCCAAAGGCGCTCGGGTATTTGTTCCGTGCAATACCAGAGACACTGCCAAAGTGACAATGTCGGTGTGTAAAGCCGGTTGTATACATGATAAGGCGTGTATAAGAAAATGTCCGGCCAAGGCCATCTCGGAAGTAGATGGCGTAGTCACCGTTGATCATAAGATATGTATGGATTATGGACCGGATTGTGAAGAAGTCTGCATCTCAGCTTGCAAGAAGGTTCATGTTTTACAGCGCTTTGAGCTTGACCAAGAGAAACGCCTGAAAGAGGTGGCGGCTTAACTAGAATTGGAGGACACTGCTATGTCTGAGCAAAAGGAAAGATTTCAAACAGTTGATCGAAGGACGTTTCTAAAATACTCTGGTATGTTAGGTGTTGGGCTTGCCTTTGGCGGTGTAATGCCCGTCTCGGAGTGTGTCGCCTTCGACAGGAAGCTTTACAAGGTAACGAGGACTCGCTTGGCTATGGGCACCTTTGTGGCCGTAACGGTAATGCACCCGTCCAAGGATGAGGCCGATGATGTTATCGGCAAGGCCTTTGATGAAATGGACAGGGTAAGCCGATTGCTCAATCGATACGATTCCGCTTCGGCCATCGGAGTACTTAATCGTGATGGAGGCCTGTCTGAGATCCCACCCGAGGTATCAGAGGTTCTGGCCCGTTCACTCTATTTTCATAAGGTCACGGGCGGCGCCTTTGACATGACGGTAAAACCCCTTGTCGATTTGTATAAGGACTACTTTGCCGAGCATGGAAAACCCCCTTCGGAGGCTGAGGTTGCTAAGGTTTTGAAGCTGGTGGATGCCGATGCCGTTCGTTTTGACGGCAAGGAAATCCGTCTTGCGAAAGAGGGTATGGGTGTAACTCTGGACGGCATTGCGAAGGGATACATCATCGACTGTGGCGCCCGCGTCCTGAAACATCATGGCATCAAGCACGGGCTCATCAATGCCGGTGGTGATATTCGTGCCATTGGCGGGAAAGACTCTACCGCGTCGTGGCGTGTAGCGGTTCAGAGCCCTGAGAAGGATGGATCTTACGCGGACGTGATAACCATGGTAAACGGCGCGATTGCAACATCAGGAAACTATGAGGTCTATTTTGACAAGGAGAAGCTCTATCATCACATTGTGAGTCCGAACAGCGGTCGATCCCCACTAGAGAGCGCCAGCGTTACAGTGCTTGCCTCAAACGTAATGGATGCAGATGCCCTTTCAACGAGTGTTTTTGTCTTGGAACCGGTCGTTGGGAAGCGGTTCATTGAGAAGATGCCAAAGACTGAGTGTCTTATCTTGACATGTTCCGGAACAAGGGTTTCATCCGGCGGTTGGCCGTCAGCATAGCAGTTTAGAGAGAAGAATATCGTAGGTTTTTGGCAGAAGTTTTGCTTAGAAGCCCCTGGGGTATCCCCGGGGGCTTTTTGTGTTATTTATAGAAAGGAGCGATTGGAACCCCTTGGCGGCGGCATGAAAATAGAATCAAGAGTCGGTCAGGGAATACAGATAACACTAATTAAAGATGAACGTCGAACATTGAACATCGAACGTCCAACGTCGAATAAAACACATTCAACACCAAATATTCAACAGCCATTTCTGTTTCAGCCGTTTTGATACTTGTTCTGTTTCTTCATCTTTTCCCATTCAATATTCGATGTTGGACGTTCATTTTTGTTGTTAATCTTCCACAGTCCTTTGTGCAAAACCGGATGACCCGTAATCAAAGGACTATCGCATCGGCCACCATGGCCCACAGATACTTCACCTCAAGGTCTTCCATGTCGTATTCAACTCTAAGGCTTTTTTTGAACTGGTCGTAGCAGCTATGGCAGGAAACAACCAATAAATCGGCCTCTGTTGCCTTGATCTGCTGGGCTTTCTTGCGGCCGTAATAGACCCTTTCTTCCTTATAGGGTGTAAGCCATGATCCTCCACCCGCACCGCAACAGAACTGAAAGCCCTTGTTTGGAAACGTGTCGACCCAGTTATCCGAGCATTGGTCAATAATCCAGCGGGGCTCTTCGTAGTAGCCATGTCCGAACTTCATCTCAGACTTTCTTCCGTAATTGCATGGGTCATGATATGTGGCCAATCTTGGATGTTTCGACTTGTCGAGTTTGATTCTTCCTTCCTTGATGTATTTGATCATGAGATCGAAGACCGTATAGGTGCCATACTTCTTGAAGAATTCCGGATACCATTTCTGGAGACCTAACCTGGTCGCCATGTAGGCGTGACCTCATTCCGGAAAGAGGAGGTTTTTTGCCTCCAGCTTTTCCATGTTTTCCACAATCCTTCCGACCATGGTCTTCATGGCCGAATCATCACCGGTGTATAGTGCCCAGTTGACACCCTCCCAATTTTCAGACGGGATCGTCCAGCTCTCATTGGCAGCATAGAAGATTTTCCACCAAAACTTCATATCATCGGTTTGACCGAAAGGAAGTTTTCCGTGGACCGTGCAAAGGATGTTAGCCCCTTTCTTATCCAAAGGCATCTCGAAATCGTCAAAGCCTTCCTCGTCTGCGAATTCCTCTGCCACATCTTTCATGACGAAGACGAAATCTTCCCTGGGGATGCCGAAGTTGTTCCCCGTCTTTAGGGCTGCTGTAACGCCCTTGTGGAGTGTTCCAGGGACATTTTCCCGGCCCCGGAGACTTCTGATATTCCTGATCAGGTCGCCTATTTTGACCCCCATGGGGCAGGCATAGTCGCACCTGCCGCACATAGTGCAGATCCAGGGCCACCTAGCGTCGATCAGTTCTTTTTCCATTCCCAGAACCGCCATGCGGACCAATTTTCGCGCATCAAAGCCGTCTATGCCCGTAGCCGGACAACCGCTTACACAGGTTGCGCAGGTGAAACAGGCCATGGCCTGTTGAGCATTGAGTTTTGTTTCTGGCACATTTATCAAATCTAGTGCTTCCATATAATTTTTCCTTCCCCACTTTTTTCAAACGCTTCTACGATTTCCTTTATCCGTTTATCTACGTATGCAGCAAGGCTTTCCGCCTGTGTTGGTGTCATTTTGGCTATACCAACAGACAGACGTTCTATCTTTTCCTCTTCAATGCCTGTAGTCTTGTTGATCAGGAAAGATTCAATCTCGCTTCCGTCAAGAAATTTCCCGCAAGCCCCAACAGTCCCGAGGAATTCATCACCAACGAATATCGGCACTGCTATCTTTGCAAGTCCGGCATCGCATTCTCCAACAAAAGGTTGTCTTGTTTGTGATACCTTTTGTGCCATGTACTGGTTGGCTACAGCACAAATAAAGCTAAGCCCTTTCTTGTTTCCCTTTATGACAGGACACAAGTTATTCGCCCACTGTTTATAATCCGTTATGCTTATACCGTTCGTTGGGTAAATGCTGGTATCAAGACCAGATCTTTCATAAATCTCTTTTTCCAGCTCGGCCCATTTTTCAATAGTTAAGATGTCTGTTAGTTTAATTTCTTTTGCGTTCATTCGTAGCTGTGTTGCATCCCCTCTTCAATCTTGAGACACTTATTTCGTGACGAACCCTAAGCCTAAGAATACTCCAGAGGCTATCCGCCTATTCGACACTGGCGAACCAGGCAATTTATGGGTGGAAGTGGACCTGTCCAGAGAGTGTGGTGCTCTCCTTTGTATTGGTCTTGTGGGTGGTCTAAGGGCTTGTCACTCAATAACTGTAACGTCTTGCTTGTCTTTTGGGCCGTCTTCTGCGTTGCTCGGTTGGTCACATACCTCGGTATGTTCCCGCCCGAGCGCCTTGAATACAACCAAAAATCCCTCGCAATATTGAGACACTTATTTCATGACGAACCCTAAAGGGGGAAGGTCCTAATACACATTATCATACAAGATTAAGTCTATGAAACAGTATATCAATGCAATTTCATGTTGTGCTTTCTTACCTATTTTTTGAAATCACTCACAATTTCATTTATCCGTTCCTCCACATACGTGATGACCGATTCCACTTCACCTTTTGTAATTTTATTAATGTCGCTGGATAGACTCTCTACCTCTTCTTGGTCGATACCTGCTAGTTTGTTAATCAGAAAGGAATCGACCTCGCCTGTATCAAGCAACCGGCCACATCCACTAGCTATTCCCAGAAATTCGTCTCCCACAAATATAGGTGAAACGAATTTTACAAGTCCTGCGTCGCATTCTTCGCTAACCGACTGTTTGGTTTGCTTTGCCTGTCCAAGCATATTCTGATTGGCAACGGCACAGATGGCGCTTCGGCCCTTTTCGTTGCCTTTGACAACAGGGCACAACCTGTTTCCCCAGTTTGCGTACTGGGTTACTTTGTTGCCGTCCTTATCAAATACACCCGCATTAAGGCCATAGTTGCTATTAATATCCTTTTCAAACTCAACCCATTTTTCAAGAGGTAAAATATCTGTCAGTTGCATACTGCATCCCTTCTGACAATTTGATCATGTAGGCTCTGTGATACTATTTTGTAATATAGTCAAAAAAACCGAGAACTGTGCTTTCCGCCTGATCAAAAATACTTTTGAGTTGTTCTTCAGTCAAGGGCTTGATTATGTCGGGGTTATCCGGATCGATCAATCCGAAAAAGAATTTTACTATTTTCATAGACTCCACAGTGACTATCAACCCTAAATTTTTGAGCTCACCAACTTCTGTGCCAAACTCAAACTCATCAAAGTCTTCCGGCGGGTCGGGGAGGTACCGGCAGTTAAAGCCGAAGTCCTTCAGGCCGTTGGCGTTTTTTATGTTTTCGAGGTCGATCTCTTTGCCAACGTATTTTTTGAGCCGTTTCATGGTCCTTGCCTCAGTAAAAACGTCCTTATCCCCCTCTTTACCCCTGGTGGGGGAAATGAGGAGAGGAGGATGAATAATATGCTCAAACTAGTTAGCACATATATATAATTTCAGGGTTTTTGTCAATCGGTTTCACCGGTTTATAAAATGAGGTGCGTATCAATATTTCGTTGCCACCGGTTCCCTCAGGATAATGTCAATGGCTTCAAATGCGATCTGGGAAATGGCAGGATATGTTTTTCTTAATGATCCAATCTGTCTCAGGTTTTCAGCTGTTCTTAAAACCAACATGGCAAGGTCACCTTCTGAAATCCCAGCCATCTCAAGTACATTCTCCCATGATTGTCCGCTTGCCCAAGCATAAATTGAAGCGCTGGCCCACAATGTAATTGGTTTTACCTCAAAACCCCATGCTTCCTTTCGTTTCATAAGGGGGATCAAGTTTCTCTTCATATTCTCATAGGCCTTGAGAAGTGCTCTGGTGAGATTTGACTCATTTACACTATCTTCCACATCGCGATCATGAACAAAGGGGGCAACCAGTGCCGCGAGGAGGACCGGATTTGACTCCGGCAAGATGTTTAAACGTAGGGCTTCGGCAACCATTAGTGGCTGATCTAACCTAAGTTGAGAGGCCCACAAACCATCATAAGTTAACTTGTCGCCTTCATCAACAAAGCCTTCTTCTTTTAAGAATTCAAGGTGTCTAACAAAATCTTTCCATAATTCCATCCGCACGGCATTCATACGGTCCCATAACAGGGCAAAGTCATCAAGAGCCGACCTAAAAGACCCCATAGTTTTTCCGTGACATGTCTTTAAGTTTCTGCAATTATTGCAAGTCAACTCGTCAAGCTGCTCTTGTAGAGAAAATAGTCGATCACTGATGGGACTCAATTGTTCAAGCTCGCCTTGGCTCAAAGGCAAGGATGTCAATATATTCGAAGATCCCCTGCGTGCAGCAAGAACTATCAACTCCTTTGTTTTCCGCACATCTTTTGCGTCCGGCAGTTTAAGCACCTCATCTAAGATTTGAGAAACCTTTTGCGCAGGAAACCACCGCATCCTCAAATGCTTGCCGTGGAAGGAAGGTTTTTCCTTTACCCTCAAGGCAAGCACGCCCTTTTCCCCACCTTTTACCTGCGACTTGCAAACACAATACGTGCGACCACGACGGTCTAAAAATAGTCGACCGGGGACCAGATTTGCTGTCTTGGAAAGCCTACTTTTAAGCCTCTTGAATCTACGTTTTAGATCCTTGCTTTCCCATATCAATGCCCGGCGTTTTCTTATGAGGTCCAGGACAAAATCAGGACCTCCGCACAATGACTCGGGCAACAAATCCATTAATCGACTCCCCGCTGCCTTAAACTTTTGATCGAGCTTTGGTTGCCGGTTAGTAACATCCAGATATGTGGCAAAGGATTTACGAAAAATCTCTTTTATTTCAACTGGTCTATGAGATAGAAGTAGATTTAAGACCATGGAAAAATCGAGCCTGATCTTACTGAGCACATCCTCAGACGGTGAGGCACAAAGTCTGGCAATCAACCCAATGTCCATATATTTGCCGGGAATAACCACGGCAAAGCCAATACGGTCCTTCCCTCGCCTGCCTGCCCGGCCTGTGGTCTGGTGAAACTCAGTGCCGCCTAGCGGCACAAATCTGTGACCGTTGTAACGATCCGAATTCAGGAACACTACACTTCGTGCCGGGAAATTGACGCCGGCAGCCACCGTGGATGTAGCAAAAACCGCATCAAGTGATCCCCTGGTCATGAGCCCTTCTATGAGGAGTTTCCAGGCGGGAAGTTGCCCACTATGATGAGCTGCTACCGCCATGTTTTTTAACCACCACATTTGCCTGTGATCGGCCAAACGGGCATGCCCTTCAATCAGTCCATCAATCGCCTCCTTTAATTTGTCTTGTTTCCCCGGGCTCAAATCGGCAATACAACGATCAAGTGCCGCGTTGCAGTCAGCCCTTGATTTCATAAAGAATATGGCAGGAAGAAGATCATATTTTTTCAAAACCTTCATGATATCCCCAAAAGGGGGGAGTTGTCCCGGGGCAGCGAGTATTTGAGGATGGGAGCTGTTCAAATAATCACTTACTTTCTTATCGATTCCATTGGTGCCTAACAGTGGAAAAAGTCTACCTGACGGATGAAAAAAGAGTGGGAAAAGGGGCACTGGCCTGCCTGTTTCTTCCACTACAACACAACGCTTGAATCGAATGGATTCCAGCCAGTTCGCAACTTGACGGGCATTTCCTACAGTTGCGGAAAGGAGCAACAGGTGGATTCGCTGAGGCAAATAGATCATGATCTCTTCCCAAACCACTCCTCGATCTTCATCTCCCAAGAAATGAGCTTCATCCAGGATCACCAGGTCTGTTTTAAGATCCTTGCCCTCGTACATGGCGTCATAGAGTTGATTGCGCAAGATCTCAGTTGTACCGACAATAATTGGGGCATCAGGATTTTCCTTGCGATCCCCTGTCAATATGCCAACATGTTCATGGCCGAATTCCTGACCAAACTCCGAGAGCTTTGAATTGGTCAAGGCCTTTAGCGGCGAAGCATACCAAGCCCTTTTGCCTTTGTTGTGAACACGACGAATCGCCTCTTGCGCAATCCAGGTCTTTCCTGAACCTGTCGGGGCCGAGACGAGACAATCCGAGTCGGCAATGATAGATACAGCCTCCAATTGGAAGTTGTCAGGCTTAAAGCCTTTCTGAGAAGGCACACCGATTCTGGCAAAGACCTTTTTTAATCGAGCGTCCGCACTAGGTTTTATCTTGGCAATGCTTCTTTTATGCGTAGATCTGCCGGACCTACGATAGTAAGGCTTCCGCCTTGGTCTTTTAAAAGGAACCTTTTTCATTTGTTGTAAGCGTTCACCGGTTCAGGGTTCAACGTTCAAGGTTAAGGACAAAATCAAAGACCCGAATTCCAGATTTGTTATCACCATTTCTCTCACAGTTTATCTCATGAATCGCATTGTTTTTCAATTAGATGCTTGCGTTGCCATGGAAGCCTTGCCGCCATGCTTGACACATTGAATCAAGATGCTAGAATCTGTGCGTCAGATTGGATATCGCAATGTATCGGCATAGAGAGACTTTGTTTTTCGACATTCAAAACCAAACAGCCGGGAGGTTGTACAAGAGTCAGGGATTTTTTCATGCGAGCGGTCATTCAACGCGTAACAAGCTGTGAGGTTAGAACAGACAACCAAATAGTCGGAAAAATCGGTCCGGGCCTCGTCGTGCTTTTGGGGATTTCACGCTCCGATGAGGCAAAGGACGCGGAGTATCTATCTGACAAGCTTATTCACTTGCGGATCTTTGAAGATGAGAAAGGCAAGATGAATAGCTCCCTTTTGGAAACAGGTGGCCAAATCATGATTATCTCGCAATTCACCCTCCTTGGCAATTGCCGAAAAGGGCGGAGGCCATCCTTTGTTGAGGCGGCGCCACCAGAGGAGGCCAGAAGGCTCTATGAATATTTTGTGAGTCAGGTGAAATCGAAAAACATTCCGGTGGCCACTGGTCAGTTTCAGGCAAAAATGGCTGTGTCCCTGGTTAATGACGGACCTGTAACACTTGTTGTTGAAAGTAAGTAGGGGGGAAGTTGCCAGTTGTCAGGGGCCGGGGGGCAGGGCTCAGTTATCGGTTATCGGGAAATAGGATGAACGTCCAATCACGCCTTGGCGTGATTTAATGTTCGACGTTCATTTTTTACTACTTTCTTTACATGGATGAAAAGGGACGTTATATTGCCAAGACAGTTGTCGTTTAGATAGAGGTGTAAAAAATGTTTTATAACTTGAAACAGAAAGGCGGTTAAAAGAGGGATATGAAGGGAAAAGTAACCAAGAAAAAAGTGAAAGAACTCAGAAAGCAAATTGTTCGCAAACCTCAATTGGTTTGGGATTGTCTGGGATTAAAAGACAAACAAGAGGTGTTTAGATTTGCCAATCGGTATAAGTCGTTTCTTGATGTTGCCAAGACAGAGCGTGAGGCAGTGCGTGCTATTGAGGACTTCGCAAAAAAGAAAGGATTTAAAGATATCACAAAAGCTGCCACAGGCAACAAATTCTACAAGGTTGCCAAGAATAAGAACATTGCCCTTGCCGTACTCGGGAAAAAGGCCCTTTCGTCAGGAGTAAAGCTTGTGGTATCTCACCTAGACGCACCGCGCTTGGACCTCAAACAAAACCCCCTTTATGAAGAGGTGGATCTTGCCTTTCTAAAGACTCATTATTACGGCGGGATCAAAAAGTACCAATGGTTGACTAGACCTCTGGCCATCCATGGCACCGTTTTCAACAAGGACGGGAAGGCCTTTGATATTCAGGTAGGTGAAGCCCAAGATGATCCCGTCTTTACAATTGCCGACCTTCTACCCCATTTAGCCCGAAAGGTTCAGGCAGACAAAAAGGTGTCTGACGCCTTTGAAGGGGAGAAGTTGAATATACTAGTAGGAAGTCTGCCTATTGGAGATGAAGAAACCAAAGAGAGGTTCAAACTTGCCGTATTGGAATACCTTTTTTCCACTTACGGTTTTATTGAGGAAGATCTGATGAGTGCCGAGATAGAGATCGTGCCGGCCGGTGGCGCCCGTGATGTGGGATGGGACCGCGGATTGATCGGTGCTTATGGACAAGACGATCGTGTATGCGCCTATGCCTCGTTGGAAGCTATGGCTGAGGTTACCGCACAGGGGAAAACCTCAATAACCTTGTTTACGGATAAGGAAGAGATCGGAAGTGACGGAAGCACTGGGGCGAAATCTCGCTTCCTGGAAGACTTTGTGGCAGATCTTTACGAAATTACAGGCCAGGAAGCCAGCGCGAAAACGTTGAGGGCTTGCCTGCTGAACTCAAAGGCATTGTCAGGTGATGTAAACGCCGCCCTTGACCCCGACTATCAGGATGTCCACGAAAAACGGAATGCCGCCAAAATCGGATACGGTGTGTGTATTACCAAGTTTGGCGGGTCTGGAGGCAAATACGGCTCAAGTGATGCCAATGCAGAGTATCTGAGTGAAATCCGCAGGATCTTCAACAAAGGCAAAGTAATTTGGCAAACAGGTGAATTGGGCAAAGTAGACGAAGGCGGTGGTGGTACGATTGCCAAGTTTCTAGCAGTTCATGGTATGGAGGTGGTAGATTGCGGCACTCCGATCCTTTCCATGCACTCACCTTTTGAGATAGCCGGCAAAGGTGATATCTATATGACGTACAAGGCGTATAAGACCTTTTTGAATAGCAAATGAAGCGACTCTCTTTCGAGTTGAACCTCATTGCTCTCCTCGTTTTTTGGTTGGCCTTCCCATATTCCATATGGGCCAAAGAGGTCTCTTTACCCCTATCAGCACTTTCATCTGATGATGCCTTCCTGGTCGCAGGGCCCGATGGTAAAATTCTTTATAAACAAAACGAAAAGAAAAGGTATGTGCCTGCTTCTACTTTAAAGATATTGACTGCCCTTGCAGCAATCCACTACTTGGGAAGATCTTACCGGTTTAAGACCGAATTCTATTTGGACTGTAAACAAAATCTAAAGGTAAAGGGCTACGGAGATCCTCTTCTTATCTCTGAAGTATGGCAAGGGATTGCACTGGAGCTTGCTTCCAGAATTTCGGGATTTAAGGATTTGTTGCTGGATGATACGTATTTTTCCCGTGACATCAGTATTCCAGGAGCGGCAGATTCTACTAATCCATATGATGCTCCTATCGGGGCGCTTTGTGCCAACTTCAATACGGTATACTTTAAACACAATGAAAAAGGCAAGATTGTCTCCGCAGAACCACAGACCCCAATGACTTCCCTGGCGCTTAGGAAAATCCGGTTGCTTGGATTGAAAAGAGGTAGATACACCTTCACCCACGAAAGAAACGAAACTCCACGCTATGCCGGCGAACTTCTGGCCTATTTTTTGGGTAAAGGTGGTATGAACTTTTCCGGCGATATCCGCTTTGGCGCCGTTGGTGAAAAAGATCGACTGCTCTACACATACAGATCTGCGTTCTCGTTGGAAGAAGCATTGCGCAAGATGTTGGAATTTTCCAGTAATTTTATGGCCAATCAGGTTCTTGTTACACTAGGAGCTGCTTTGCATGGTCCCCCCGGCACACTCGAAAAAGGTGTTCGCAGCCTTTCTGATTACTGCAACGAGATACTTCATCTAAAGGATACCAAGGTTGTCGAAGGCTCCGGGATCTCAAGACAAAACAGTATGTCGGCCATGGACATGCTGACGGTGCTAAAAGCCTTTGAAAACCATCGTGATCTTCTCGGAAGACAAGGTTCGATCTTGTACAAAAGCGGAACCTTAAAAGATATCAGAACTCGTGCGGGGTATATGGAGTTTGAGGGTGGAAAAATATACTATTTTGTTATATTTCTTAAAGATTCCAATGCAGATATCACCTCTGTAATGAGCGCTTTGAGAAAGCGCCTAAGTGTCCATAGATAAAGAAGCGACTGTGCAATGAGCAAACTTCTTGAAATAGACAACATATGGAAGTCCTTTGGAGGTCTGACTGCCCTGGCGGATGTCTCTTTCTCTGTTGAACATAAACAGATAAAGTCACTGATAGGGCCTAATGGTGCAGGCAAGACAACCCTTTATAATATCATAACCGGCTTTAGTGTTCCTACGGAAGGGACTGTCCGGTTTTGTGGCAACAGGATCGATGGCCTAAAACCTCATATTATCGCCGGGAAGGGGATTGCTCGTACTTTTCAAAACGTGGAACTATTTGATAATATGACTGTTATTGAAAATGTCATGATGGGCTGCCATGTACGAACCGAAGCGGGCCTGTTCAGCGGGGCCTTCAGGCTCCCTGCGGCCCAAACCGAGAAACGGGCTGTTGTGGAAAAGTCGCTGGAACTCCTCGACTTTGTTAATCTTAAAGAACGGGCACATGAAGACTCGGCCGGACTTCCTTTTGGGCTTCAGCGCTATTTAGAGATTGCCAGAGCGATGGCTACCGAACCCAAATTGTTGCTACTAGACGAACCTGCCTCCGGCCTTGACACCACGGAAAGCCAAGCGTTAACCGAATTAATCCTGAAAATCAGGAACCGTGGAATAGCTGTGTTGCTCGTTGAACACAATATGGAAGTTGCCATGGAGATCTCCGACGAGATAGTTGTTCTTAACTACGGGGTAAACATTGCCGAGGGTACTCCACGGCAAATTCAGAATAACCCTGAAGTCGTCTCGGCTTATTTGGGAGATGAATCTTATGCTTAGGGTTAAGAATCTCCACGCACATTACGGCCGTATTAAGGCCCTTGAAAATGTGTCTCTCCATGTTTATTCTAATGAGATTGTCTCCTTGATTGGCGCAAATGGTGCCGGGAAAACAACTATACTAAATGCTATCTCTGGGCTCATACCTTGTACACAAGGTGAAATATACTGCGAAAAGACAAAGATCAACAATCTTTCCGCGGAAAAGATTGTAGCTGTTGGTATCAGCCAGGTGCCTGAAGGACGTCAGATCTTTGCTCCTTTGACAGTTCTTGAAAACCTGGAACTAGGAGCTTACTTGCGATTTAAAAAAAAAGAAAAAGACTCTATTAGAGAAGATCTCGAAGGGATCTTTCGGCTCTTCCCAAGATTAGAGGAACGTAACAAACAGATTGCAGGCACTCTTTCCGGGGGCGAACAGCAAATGCTTGCCATCGGCCGTGCCTTAATGGCCCGGCCGAAATTGTTGCTTTTGGACGAACCCTCTATGGGACTCGCCCCGCTAGTAACAAAAGATATTATGAACACCATCTCCGCACTCAGAGATAGCGGTGTAACCATATTGATCGTTGAGCAAAACGCCCAGGCCTCTTTAAAGATATCAGACCGTGGTTATGTGTTAGAGACGGGCAGGGTTATCCTTCAGGGAAGTTCGGTTGATCTACTAAACGATAGCGATGTCAAACGGGCATATCTCGGCAAGGATTACAAGACATTCTGGGAAGGGAGGGATACGAATTGAAATCCTTTAATGGAAACAACGAAAAGATGAACAGAGACGAGCTTGAGCAACTCCAACTTGAACAGCTTCAAAGTACTTTGAATCGAGCCTACAAGAATGTCCCATTTTACAAAAAACAATTCGATCTGCTGGGAATAGATACCAGCACGTTGAGTTCTGTACAACAAATCAAAGACCTTCCCTTTACAACACGACAGGACTTGGCGAATAATTATCCTTATGACCTATTTGCGGTACCACTGCGTGACATAGTTCGCATCAGCCCTTCAGCAGGAACTACTGCAAAACCATTAGTAGTCGGTTACACCAAGGGAGACCTTAAGGCAAGAAACACTGTTACGGCCCGTTTCCTAGCTGCAGGCGGAGTGGTTGATACAGATATTGTACAGATTTGTCTTAATCCGGGCCTATCAAGCTGGGGCCGGGCATTAAAAGAGGGGGCTGAAAACATAGGCGCTTCAGTCATGCCGATGACCCACATGAGCACATCCAAACAACTTATGGCCATGAAGGACTACAGAACCTCGGTACTCCTTACCACCCCTTCTTATGCCATGCACATACTTGAAGTCATAAAAGATACCAATATAGAGACAAGCAATCTTGCCCTTAAGGCCATTTTAGTTTTGGGGGGACCGTTGGATCCAGACTGGCGCAACAGGCTGGAAAGGGTTTTAGACATTAGCCTGACCGCCGGATATGGGCTAAGTGATGTAACAGCTCCAGGAATCGGTTTTGAGTGCCATGAAAAAAACGGGCTTCATATCAGCGAGGATTACTTCATGTTAGAGATCATCGACCCTGGTACTGGTGATGTGTGTCTGCCCGGAAAATATGGAGAGGTGGTGTTAACCACACTGACAGCCAGGGCTTTTCCCCTTATTCGCTTCCGAACAGGAGATCTGGCTTCTATCAAAGACGATCTATGCCCATGCGGCAGAAGCTTTGTCCGCATCTCTGAAATTACAGGACACACGGGAGAAGTACTTACCATCGCAGGGGTAAAAGTGCATCCTGCCCAAATCGAACATATACTCAAAACCGTTTCAGGCAAAACGCCGCCCCGGTTTTTGATCCGGCTTTACAAAGAGAACTTTCTGGACATGGTCGAAATATGGCTTGAGATAACTGAGACTATTTTTTCTGATGAAGTAAAACTCGTTGAAAACTCGCTGAAGCATCTACGTAGACAAGTATTTCAAATGCTGGGCCTTGAGGTATCAATAAGGTTGGTCGAGGCCTCAACAATAGAACAACACGATCTTCCGTCAGGCGGGGTTATTGATGACAGGTAAGGGTTTGCACTTTGCTACACCTTAGAAGTGTTCATACCTATTATGGCCAATATCCATGTCCTTAGAGGGGATATCTTTGCATGTGCGACAAAGAGAGCTTGTGGCGCTTATTGGCGCCAAGGGCGCCGGATGGAAGAATTGGAATCACTTGCTATTGACAAAGAAGGTCGTAGCGTAGATCTCAACTTATGAAACCATCAATGAAAGATTGACAAAATCCGAATTTGATAATATATTGTAAATTTAAAGTCTGATTGGTTTAAGTAAATCCCCCATTTGGACCGGTTCCGAGTGAGGGTTTTTTTGTCAAAGGAGACAGTGCCATGCAAAATGACATCCGGAAAGTAAGGAATATAGGCATTAGCGCCCATATTGACGCCGGCAAGACCACGCTTACTGAGCGAATACTCTATTATACCAAGCGTATACATACAATCCATGACGTCAAGGGGAAAGATAATGTCGGGGCGACCATGGACTTTATGGAACTCGAGAAAGAGCGTGGGATTACCATCGCCTCCGCCGCCACCTATTGCGAGTGGAATAACCATACAATCAACATCATAGACACACCCGGCCATGTTGACTTTACGGTTGAAGTTGAACGATCGCTCAGGGTCCTTGACGGGGCTGTGCTGGTGCTGTGTTCTGTTGGTGGCGTTCAGTCCCAGTCTATCACCGTAGATCAGCAGATGAACAGGTACGGGGTCCCTTGTATCGCTTTCATTAATAAGTGTGATAGAAGCGGCGCGAACCCTTCCCGGGTCATTAGACAGCTCAGGGAAAAGCTCGGACACAATGCAGTGGCCATGCAGATTCCTATTGGCCTGGAAGCTGATTTTGAAGGTGTCGTAGACCTTGTTGCGATGAAGGCGTTCTATTTTGATGGTAACAACGGAGAAGACATTCGTGTTGAAGAAATACCGAAAGAACTTCTTTCGCAAGCCAAGGAAAAGCGCGAAGCACTCATTGATGCGGCCGCTATGTTCTCTGACGAACTCACAGAGGCTGCCCTTGAGGATGACGTGAGTGAAGATCTCCTTTATGAGGCTATACGCCGAGCAGCCCTTACGCGCGAGATCACACCTGTTCTGATGGGATCTGCTTATAAGAACAAGGGTGTCCAACCACTTCTTGACGTCGCAACAAAAATTCTGCCATGTCCGCTTGATGTTAAAAACGAGGCACTGGATGCGGAAAATGAAGAAGAACGGGTTTTGCTCTCCGCTGATCCCAAGGCACCCCTTGTCTCTCTTGCATTTAAACTGGAAGATGGCCTCTATGGTCAGCTCACTTACGTACGTGTATATCAGGGAACACTTGCCAAGGGTGATACCATAGTAAACATCCGAACCGGCAAGAAGGTAAAGGTTGGCAGATTAATTCGAATGCACGCAAACCAGATGGAAGATATTGACATCACACCTGCCGGCTATATTGGGGCACTTTTCGGCATAGACTGTGCTTCCGGAGATACCTTCGTAGCACCTGGCACAAATCTGTGTATGACCTCCATGTATGTGCCGGAACCGGTCATTTCTCTTGCTATTAGCCCAAAAGACAATAAGGCTGAGGTTAATATGTCCAAGGCCCTTCGCCGATTTACCAAAGAAGACCCGACTTTTAAGACCTATGTCAGCAAAGAGACTGGGGATACTGTCATATCAGGTATGGGAGAACTACACCTTGAGGTCTATGTTGAAAGGATGCGCCGTGAGTACGACGCGGAAGTGACAACCGGCATGCCTCGCGTAGCTTACAGAGAGACCATTACCAGAAAGGCAGAGTTCGATTACACGCACAAGAAGCAAACTGGAGGTGCGGGACAGTTTGGCCGGGTAGGAGGTTATATGGAACCAACGAAAGAAGAAGATTTTCTCTTTGAAAACAAGGTAACCGGTGGTGCCATCCCAACACAGTTTATCCCAGCATGTGAAAAGAGTTTTAGGAAATGCCTCCTAAAGGGACCAAAGATGGAATTTCCAGTAACCGGGATAAGAATAGTAGTAAACGACGGGGCATCGCACTCTGTTGATTCTTCCGAAATGGCATTTCAGGCAGCTTCTCGCGGGGCCTTCCTGGAAGCCTATTTCAAGGCAAAGCCGGTTATTCATGAACCCATCATGAAGGTGGTTGTTGAAACTCCAACAGAATTTCAAGGCGCTATTATGGGCTCTCTGAACCAACGCCGTGGAATGATTGTGGGTACCCAGGAAGAAGCTCACATGTGTGTTATAGAGGCCCGGGTTCCTTTAGCAGCAATGTTTGGGTATTCAACTGTGTTAAGATCCGCCACCCAGGGCAAAGCCCAATTTACCATGGAGTTCGCTTCTTACAAAGAGGTCCCAAAAACAGTTTCCGAAGAACTAATGAAAAAGGCAGCGGAAGAGAGAAAGAACGTGGCGTAAGGAATCTGTAAAATATAATAATGCCGCAACCATTTACACTTGATCAGAAAGCAAAAAGACCTTTGTCTTGGGCAAAGGTGATTTACCTCAAAGATAGGAATATGATTATGCTTAAAAAAGACCTTATTTTGCGCAACCCCTTGAGACTTATTGGATATGAAGGTGACGATATTCTTTCCGATGGCCAGTTTGGTGCAGTGCTGGCCCGGGCTGGTGTAGGTAAAACTGCATTTCTTGTGCAGCTTGCCTTAAACAGCCTGCTAAGAGACAACAATGTCTTGCATGTCAGCCTAAATGATCCGGTTGACAAGGTTGTCCTTTGGTACAGAGAAGTCCTTGCAGATATAACAAAACAATACAATGTGGGCCAGGTTGATCAGCTCTGGGAAGCCATATTGCCACACAGGTTTATCATGACCTTTAAGGTAGAAGGCTTTAGTGTGCCCAGACTTGAAGAAAGATTAAACGACCTTACAGAGCAGGGGATATTCATCCCACGGATGATACTTATTGATGGGTTTGTCTTTGATGAATCCAAAAGGGATTCTCTCCTCCATCTGAAAGAACTGGCCAAGAGCAGTCACATTCACGTATGGTTTGCCGTGCGTACGCACCGGAGTGAAAAGTCAGATCCAGGTAGTATTCCGCGCCCCCTTGCACAGATGGCAGAGATGTTTGAGGTGGCCATACAACTCCAGCCCGAGGGGGATAAAATACATGTGAGGGCCTTAAAGGGGGGAGCAGCTACTGCAACAAGCCATCCCGAGTTACTTTTAGACCCATCGACGATGCTGATCAGAAATAAGTCTTGATTAAAAAAGGTGCAAATCATGCTCGTAGTGATGAAGCAACAAGCAACGCCTGAACAGATTGACGCTGTGGTGGCGGATATTGAGAAGAAGGGCTGCACGGCCCGCCCAATTCCTGGTGGAGAAAGGGTAGCCATCGGCGTACTGCACAACAAGGGGGCGTTGGAAGCCTCTCATTTCTTGGCACTGCCAGGTGTAAAGGATGCCATTCCCGTTACCAAGCCTTACAAACTGGTAAGTCGCGAGTTTCAACCTGAGGAAACTATTATCAAAATAGGAGATGTT
>MAVP01000012.1 GCA_001751075.1 Desulfobacterales bacterium S7086C20
GAGACGAAGTGGTAATTATGGACATGGAGGCCGGGATCGAACACTTAGGCCGGGGTACAGCTTCCGCCATGGACAAATTGATAGTGGTTGTTGAACCTGGACGCAGAAGCGTTGAAACAGCTCAAAACATAAAAAGACTGGCAGAAGAAATCGGGCTTACGAGATTCTTTCTAGTAGGAAACAAGATCCGCAGACAGGCAGACAGGGACTTCTTGGAAAGGTCCATAACAGGTATAAGCTGGCTCGGCTTTCTTCCTTACGATGAAAAAATCATCGATGCCGACCTAAATGGGCATTCCCCCTACGATCAGGACACAAAGGCCAAGAAAGTGGTTCATGAGATGGTGCTTTTGTTGTAAAAATTTGATGTTTGTTTTTCGTTCGAAATTGGACGTTCGATGTTCATCTTTCAAAACAACCCCGTCCGGCACAAATTAAAGCTGTGAATGTTTAAAAAACAACTTAGCGCTTATAGGACTTGAGTAACCACCCTACCTAACGCGTTCATCCTTGACAATTTTTCTTGGTATTGTGTATAGTTCCCAGTAGATTATACTAACCTATCTTCAACCTCAATTGAGCGAAACTGCTCAATTGAAAGTTGTCAGTGCCTGGTGGTCGGTGGGCAGAACAGGAAGCGACGTAGGATTCTGTAATGGTCTCAAAACCAACTTATGAAGAACTGGAACAAAAGCTTTACGAATTGGAAAACATAGCTCTTCAACGCAAACGGACGGAGCAAACGTTGCGGGAGAGCGAAGAACTCTTCCGCAACGTGTACAACACCGCACCGTTAGCTTTTGTTGTTTGGGATCTAGACACCCGCGTAACTGACTGGAACAAGAAAGCGGAAGAAGTCTTTGGCTGGCCCAGGGAGGAGGCTCTCGGCCGCAATTTTTTTGATTTTCTTATTCCAGAAAATGATCGACCCCATGTCGAACATGTAGTGGACATGCTCATCAAAGGTGAACTTCCAAGTTGTTCCATCAATGACAACCTCACCAAAAACGGGCAAATAATCACCTGTGAGTGGAACAACTCTTCACTCCACGATGATAACGGAAATGTTGTTGGGGCGATATCCCTTGCGCTGGACATCACAGCGCGCAAGGAGGCAGAGGAGGCACTGCGGAAGAGCGAAAAAAAATACAGTATCTTAGTCGAAAACTCTTTAACCGGCATATATTTAGACCAGGACAAGAAGATTGTATTTGCCAATAGAAGATTTGCCGAGATTTTCAAATACCAAAGGAAAGAAACATTGGGCCTTGATGTATGGGAGCTCGTCCACCCTGAAGATCGTGCTTTGACTAACATGTTAAGGGAGAGAAGGCTAAAAGGACAAGGCGCCCCTGAGGAATACGAGGCCAGGGGACTAACCAAGGACGGCGAAACTATATGGATCATTAGAAGAAACGTCTGCATAGAATATCAGGGAAGGCCGGCTATATTGGGCAACGTCGTTGACATAACTGAACTGAAGCACGCAGAACAAAAAGTGGAAAAGATAAACAAGGAGCTTAAGAGCTTTGTCGATGTCGTTTCCCATGACCTAAAAACCCCCATCGTTTCCATCCAGGGATTTTCCTCTCGCCTGCTCAAGCACTTTCAAGAAAAACTAGGGGAGAAGGGCCGGAAATACCTTGAACAAATTAATGCGAGTGCACACCGTATGGAGGTATTGGTCTCTGATCTCTTGGAACTGTCACGGATCGGCCAGGCAGTGCCTTCCTTTAAGGATACCCCTTCTATTGGGATAGTGAAAGGAATAACCTCAGCCCTAGAAGATCGACTGAAGGAAAGCAAGATAAAGCTTACAGTGGCGGATAACCTTCCGACCATCTACTGTGATGAGGAAAGGATGTTCCAGGTTTTTGAAAACCTCCTTGTAAATGCCATCAAGTTTACGAGTTATACAAATAATCCCAAGATAGAGATTGGGTATGAGGATAGAGGAGGCTTTCATCAGTTTTACGTTCGGGATAATGGCATTGGGATTGATCCCAAACACCACCGGAACATCTTTGAAATATTCCATCGGTTAAAACAAATACAAGACGAGGAAGGAACAGGTTTAGGACTCACAATTGTTAACAAGATAATATACAATCATGGGGGAAAGGTCTGGGTGGAGTCTGAGAAGGGCAAGGGGGCAACTTTTAATTTTACCCTGCCAAAGGCGCCTTCATCCGTCAGGCACTTAGGGCTCGTCACTCAATAACTATCACACCAAAATCCTTCGCAATCTTGAGAGACTTATTTCGTGATAAACCCTTATAAACACAAATCAGATGATCTTAATGGAACCGAAAAAAAGGCCGGGCAAATCCACCATTCTTCATCTCATCAACCTTTCAACCCTCTTTTCAACGGGCGGGTGTGTACTGAAAAGACTCATGAGACTCTTTGCCGATAATGGGTTCATAATAAACATATGGGCGGTAGCGGCTTCGGCCTTCATCGGTACCTGTCGGGAGGCAGAAGATATCTTCTTTAAAGCGCTTGCAAGGCCACGCGGGCTTCCGGCAAAAGAAGCCCCTGCGGCATCTGCGGCATACTCCCTGGAACGAGATATGGCCATTTGAATCAACATTGCCGCTACGGGTGCAAGAATAGACATGGCAATGAGACCGATCATGCCACCCCCGTCGTCATCATCTCGTCCCCCAAAACCGCCAAACAAGGCAGCCCATCGAGCAAAGCTTGCAACCATCATGATGGCTCCGGCAAGGGTTGCCGCAATGGAACCAATAAGGATATCGCGATGCTTTACATGGGCCAGCTCGTGGGCAAGAACACCTTTCAGTTCATTTTCGTCCAACAAGCGTAAGATCCCTTGTGTAACCGCCACCACCGCATGTTCGGGGTTGCGTCCGGTAGCAAAGGCATTGGCAGCCTCAGAAGGCATGATGCACACCTTCGGCATGGGAAGTCCGGCGGTTTGCGACAGTTGTCTGACTATTCGGTACAACCCTGGCGCCTCCCCTTCATTAACCGGTCTGGCCCTGTAGATACGCAGGACAATCTTATCGGAAAACCAGTAACTCCCGAAATTCATGATTATCGCGAAGAAAAAGGCTATCACCATCCCGTTACGCCCACCCACGTAACGGCCTATAAGCAATATCAAGCCCGTTAATGCTCCCAAAAGGAGCGCTGTCCTGATAGAATTTCCCATAGTACCTCCTAAAAACCTTGTTCAATTGGTTATATTGGTTTCATTTGTTCGATTGGTTTTATCCGCTGATTAGTAAGACGTGTCGCAAACACCACTAAACCAATCTTACCCAATTTAACTAATCAAACTAATCTAACCAATCCAACCAATCTAACCACTCTTAAACACAATCTTCCCGTCTTCTACATCCGCAACAATATGAGCCCCGTCACCGACCTTGCCGGCAAGTATCTCCATGGCGAGGGGATTTTCGATATGCCTTTGAATTGCCCTTTTTAAAGGACGAGCCCCATAGGTAGGATCAAAGCCTTCTTCGGCCAAAAGGCCTTTTGCATTATCGGAGACCTCAAGGCTGATATTTCGGTCCTCAAGCCGCTTTTTAACCAATCGGAGCTGGATTTTTACAATGTCAATCAGTTGTTCAGATGTCAAGTTGTGAAATATGATTATATCATCAACACGGTTTAAGAACTCCGGCTTGAAGCCGGCCCGCAAAGACTCCATGATACGCTTTTCCATTTCATCTCGATCATCTGCACCCAGCTCCTGAATCCACTGACTTCCTACATTGGAAGTCATGACAATAATGGTATTCTTAAAGTCAACTGTCCTTCCATGGCCATCTGTCATACGGCCATCATCTAAGATCTGTAATAACGCATTAAAAACTTCGGGATGGGCCTTTTCTATCTCATCAAAGAGGACCACCGAATAGGGCCGGCGCCTCACAGACTCTGTCAGATAGCCACCCTCCTCATAGCCAATATAGCCTGGGGGAGCGCCAATGAGCCTTGACACCGAGTGCTTCTCCATGAATTCAGACATATCAATACGGATCATCGCCTGATCATCATCAAAGATAAATTCCGCCAGGGCCTTGACAAGCTCTGTCTTGCCCACACCTGTCGGCCCCATGAAGATGAACGAACCTATCGGCCTCTTTGGGTCCTGCAAGCCGGACCGTGCACGCCTAACTGCATCGGACACGGCAATAATTGCATCATTCTGGCCGACAACCCTTTTTGAAAGCCGCTCTTCCATATGGACAAGCTTTTCCCGCTCTCCTTCCATCATCTTGGAAACAGGTATGCCGGTCCACCTGGAGACCACCTGGGCCACATCTTCCTCATCCACCTCTTCTTTGAGCATCTTACTTTCGCTCTGTAGCTCTGAAAGCTTGGCCTTGGCCTCTTTGAGGCGCTTTTCTAATTCGCTTGCCACTCCATAGCGAAGTTCTGCAGCTCTTGCCAGATTTCCATCACGCTCTGCCTGCTGTTCCTCAATACCAGTTTTCTCAAGCTCTTCTTTGACCTTACTAATCGTTTGGATAGCCTCCTTTTCGTTTTGCCAGTGGGCCTTCATCTCGTTGCTTTTTTCCTTTGAGGCTGCAAGATCTTGCTCCAGCTTTAAAAGACGTTCTTTGGAGGCCTCGTCGGTTTCCTTCTTTAAGGCCTCACGTTCAATTTCGCCCTGAAGGATCTTCCTTTCTACCTCATCAATCTCAGCAGGCATGCTATCAATCTCAATGCGCAGCCCGGAGGCGGACTCATCAATAAGGTCAATGGCCTTATCCGGCAGGAACCTGTCTGATATATAACGATCGGAAAGAGTCGCCGCCCCCACAATGGCCGAATCCTTGATCCGCACACCGTGATGAACCTCGTACTTTTCCTTCAGCCCCCTTAGAATAGAAATGGTATCTTCCACTGTAGGCTCTAGGACAAGAACCGGCTGAAAGCGACGTTCCAGCGCGGCATCCTTTTCCACATACTTTCGGTATTCATTCAGCGTTGTCGCCCCCACACATCTGAGTGTGCCTCGAGCAAGGGCGGGTTTCAGCATATTCGAGGCGTCTACCGAGCCCTCAGCAGCCCCCGCCCCAACCATTGTGTGAAGTTCATCGATAAACATGATGATCTCACCTTCGGCGCCTTCAACCTCTTTTAGTACCGCCTTTAGGCGATCTTCAAACTCGCCTCTATATTTCGCCCCTGCTACCAGTGTGCCCATATCTAAGGAAACAAGTCGCCGGTTCTTGATGCTCTCTGGAACATCACCGTTTATGATCCGCTGTGCAAGACCTTCGACAATGGCAGTCTTTCCAACGCCGGGCTCGCCAATAAGGACCGGGTTGTTTTTGGTACGGCGAGAAAGCACCTGAACCACACGGCGAATCTCCTCATCTCTGCCAATAACAGGGTCTATCTTACCAAGACGTGCAAGATCGGTTAGGTCACTCGTGAACTTTTCCAGGGCTTGATATTTTTCTTCGGGGTTGGGGTCCGTAATTCGTTGGCTCCCCCGAATATCTACCAGCACCTTTAGAACACTGTCTCGGGTAATACCTGCTTCAGCCAAGATGCGGCCGGCATCACCACCCTTCTGTTCCGAAATGGCCACAAGTATGTGTTCTACACTCACATATTCGTCCTTTAGGTTGGCGGCTTCTTTAAATGCTTCGTCAAGTATCTGCTTGGTAGCCGTCGAAATATAGACTTCACCCGTACCAGCCCCACTTACCTTAGCCCTTTTCACTAGAACTCCAGACACTTCCTTGGAAGCTGCCTCAGGTGATGCGCCTAGTTTTTGAAATATGGCCCGGGTAATACCGTCACGCTGTTCCAGCATAGTCTTTAAGAGGTGTTCAGGCTCCATTTGCTGGTGCCCCAACTGACTTGCCAGCTGTTGGGCTCCTTGAATCAGTTCTTGAGATTTTATGGTAAATTTATCAAATCGCATGGCCTTCTCCTTGTGCAATTCCCATAAATGGTCAATATCTTACAGCGTTTAGAAAGTAAGCATTGAGCTTGCATTGTCAAACAAAACCCAATGCCAAGGCATTCACGTCTAACAAATATAACCAATCCAACTAATTTAACCAATAGAACCGTCTTTTTCCCGTAACTACTCAGGTGGATAGGCTGAAGGCTAAAGGCTGTTAGGAAAAACTGAAATACGGATCGTTTTGAAGCCAAGTTTGGTGCGAAAATCTGCTCTCTCCACCAAGGTGCGTTAATCGTGCTTTTTTTATTCCTTCAGCCTTCAGTCTAAACAGCTTCAGCCTGACTACGCGAGTAGTCACTTTTTCACTAGACTTTCCTGTATGTTTTGATAAATTCTTATAATGTGAATTTGTCACAGACAACTTAAATCCTTACCCCCAAGGAGGAAAAAATGATAAAAAAAATGTTTGCAATTGCGGTTCTGTGTCTATTCTTATTCCCTGCTGTTGCCGGGGCATTCGATTACAAGGCCTGGATGCCTTCTCTTCCAAAGACACTGGGCGGGATGACCCCAACGGGAGATCCTGACGGCATGAATATGGACATGGGTGGACAAAAGTGGTCAACTCTTAATCAAGAATACACTTCGCGCGACGGGAAAAGAACGGCACAACTATCTATAGTAGCTGGGCAAATGGCCCCGCAGGTCCAGGGCTTTCAAAGCATGGCAGGGATGAACATGAATATGGAAACAGGCGATATCATTATGAAGACAGTAAATGTTTCTGGAAAAAAGTGCATGCTCAACCTGGACAAGAAGGGCAAGACCGGTACCTTGATGATCCCTCTAAAAAATCACATGCTGATCGGACTGACACTTAATCCGGCCACCAGGGCATCAGAGTTGACATCGCTGGCGCAGCAAATTCCACTATCACGTTTTGAATACAACAGATAGGCTCCTATAAAAAAACCAGTAAGCGTTTAGATTCAGAGTTTCCCGCTAAAAAAGGGATTCAGGGTTGGTTTTTTATCGACCATGCTCATAGGACAGCTCCGTCCAGAGCGGGGACGCAACCCCTAATAGCGGTGCGAGTACATTCTGGAAAGCCAGGCACGGACACTTACAATAACTGCTATCGACCCGACAAATTGAACCCCCAATATTTTTGTGATAGACAAGAGAAAGCTTAACGGGGCTTCCCAGGTTCTCGAATGGAAGTCTGGCAAAGGAAGATGTACTCGGATTCTCCCCGGCACCAGCAAAGATAATGGCAAGGGAGTTGTGCTCCGATTCTCCCACACGCCAGTTTCGATATTGCAAGGAAAGTTATATTTTTCCGATCCTCATCCTGCGCCACACATATCAAACAGAGATCTTTAGAGCCTCCTTTTCATTTCCCAATAGGTCTTGTGTGTTATCTGGCTTATTTAAAAGTAGCTTAACCTTCCCATAACATTGATTGGGCGACCTCCGACACAGCTCCTCTCGAAAAACCTGCCAATATACTGTTCAAGTTAAACTTCTGAGACATTATTTCCGAAACGTAGGCAAAAGGTAGCTCCTCAGTCAAACTAGAGGACTTAACTAAATTGCTGACAATCAGTAACTCGTTCAAGAACGCGTAATGGGGATCAGACATGGCACGGATCGTCACTGTTACTAGCGGTAAAGGCGGAGTTGGTAAGACTAATATCAGCGTGAGCCTGGCCCTTCATCTAGCCAGCCTTGGCCACCGGACGTGCCTTTTTGATGCTGATCTTGGGCTCGCCAACGTCAATATAATATTGGGACTTTATCCAGAACATACTCTGGAGGATGTGATTCTGAATGGTAAGACTCTCAGTGATATTGTCATCAGGAAATACAATGGCATGGATATCATCCCAGGGAGCTCAGGCATTGAAAAAATAGCCCATCTGGAATTTGATCGGCTCAAGCCGTTATTCGAACAATTCTCCGGGTTTGACAGTTATGACTTCTTTATTTTTGACACCTCAGCAGGCGTTTCAGGGAATGTCATTTCTTTTTGCAAGGCTTCTTCTGAGGTTGTACTGATTGTTACACCGGAACCCACATCGCTTACTGATGGTTATGGACTCCTAAAAATACTCTCGTTGAATGGGTTCAAGGGACCAGCCATGGTTGTGGTTAACGAAAGCAAAGACGCCAAGACGGCAAATATTGCCTTCACCAAGCTTAAGAATACGGTACACAAGCATCTTCCGATCAAAATCGTCCCCCTCGGGTTGGTTCTTCATGATGATTATGTGGCTGAAGCGGTGAAAGAACAGAAGCCCTTCATATCACGTTATCCTCATTCAGATGCGTCGAAGTGTATTAGAACTATTGCTAAACGTCTTGTGAAAAAAGAGATTGAGGTTGGCGAAGAATATACCTTTGAGAGCTTTTGGGCAAACTTCGTCAACTATTACAAAGTTCCTTTGAGGCTCCCCAGTTCAAGAAACGGTAACGGTTCAACAGCCTCGGAATATGGTATTAAAAAACAGCGCGAGGAGGAAACAGCGCAGGCAGCAGGGAACAGGACAGGAAGCACCCTTGCGGCAGATCCAGGGGGGGGGGAACCGGCTCGTTTCGCAGATATACGCAGAATCGCACGTATGGTTACTGACAACAATGTTTTGCTGACTAAACTTTCAGAGACCGTTTCATCCCTGGCCAAAGATATTAGATCAATAAGACAGGTCGTTGGAAAGGGAAATCGTCTCGATTCGCACAGAGGCATGTCATCTGAGAATGTTGTCAGCAGCAAGGTGGCCACGGTGGCTGCCGTCACAGCAAAAGAGCCTCGCACGGTGTCGAACAAGAAGAAGCAAGCCACCCGTAAGCCTGAGTATCGAAAACCGGGGAACCGATCGCAAGCCCCTGCCCAACAACTGCCAACGAATGTTCCGTCCACTAATGTTGCCAAGCAGCCAGCAACCAAATTACGATCGTCTTGGGTAAACTCCTCTCAATGGGAAGAAGACAAACAATATGTCTCACAAAGAAAACATGAACGAGTTGAACTCGTTTGCCCCGTCACGCTGGAAGGTATCCACGGTACGGCCAAAGCCAGAGATATCAGCTTGGGAGGTTTGTTTCTCGAAATCGACAGCAGTACGGACCATCAATTCAAAGTTGGACAGAGGCTTAGCATGACAATGAGGCTCCCTACTGAAAACCAGAATATTGTCGTAGAGGCCGAGGTCACAATGGTGAGAGATCAAGGCATTGGCTGCAAGTTTCTCGCAATGGAGCTGCAACCAAAGAAAGCGATCCGGCGATGCATCTCTCTTTTGAAGGAAACGTTACCAATCAAAATAGAATCGGGTTTCCTTCCCCAGCAAGATGTCGTTTTCTAATAAAATCTCTCTAGTACTGCTCGATTTTACATTCTGCCACCGTAGGATCAGAATCCCAAGGATAAAGCTCTCATTTGTTGATCTGCATCCCAAAAACATATTCGCCGTATACACATATCTGTCATCCATCTTTATCGGAAGGCAATCTCTCCAAAACACAACTCTCTGCAATTGAGCTGTGTAGTTGAAGGCCCTCATTTCTTTTAGGTATCCTTCTGAAAGCGTCACAAAACCCGTTTCGAATCCCCCAACTTGACCTTTTTTACGATATACATTAGAAAGTGAAGCATAATCGGTTGATTTGTAGAATAAAACTCCTGGCAAGGTATCCGCACTTGGAGTTGTCGGCCAATCCGTGGGAAAGACAGATGCGTAATACACGAACAGCCAACTAATCTTGGACAAGGATTCATAGATGAGGAAGTACGTCCTGTGCTTAAAGGTGTTCGGATGGGTTTGGATAGCATTGGTTTTTTCTGTTGTAATCGCTAGCTTGCAACCCTTTAACCTGAAGAATTATTTTATTACGCTTGCCGTATTCGCACCTGCCTTTGGAGCATTCGTGCTTGCCCGTTCCTTGGAAAGGAAAAACTGGGGGAGGGATTTGTAGTCTGCGTAGACTTGATTGATAATGTCTTCAATCTACACCTGCAGTTGCAGAGAGGAGATTGCCGATACCTGCAATCAGGCTATCGTATTCAAAAGTCCGGGTATTTTAGATGGCAGAAAAAAATCTATAACAGACTGTCCACTTGGCTGACTTCTAGAGTCTGAAAATCTAATGCCCAGGTTTCGTGTTCCTAAGATGTACGCTGAACAAAAACCACCCCAAGGACTTCCCTCTTCTTTTCTCCTACTTATTCAACTCGCCCCCCGAAGGATCACACGGAGGATTTCTCCTGGAGGCCATAGGCGCATGCGAGGTCCCCACGTGCCTGTACCCCGGCAGACTATGACCGCCATGCCGTTCACGTCGTATTGCCCTGCCAGCAATGGATAGATACGGCGCACCAGGTAACCGAAAGGCCAGATTTGCCCGCCGTGGGTATGACCGGAAAGAATGAGTCCCACCCCAGCACTTGCTGCCTTTTCAGACTGCCACGGGGTGTGGGATAGCAGCACAGTCGCACCGGAAGGCCGACCTGCAAGCGCCTGTGCCACGGGATCGCCCCCTCGACCGGCGCGGCGATGGGTGGTGAGATCCTCAACACCTGCCAGAATAAGGCCTGGCTGTAACTGGACCCACTGGTTTTGCAGCAACTGGGAACCAGCGTTCTGGACCAGTCCCAAACCCGTGTTCCTGCTGTAAGACTCATGGTTTCCCTGTACAGCCCAGACACCAAGCGGTGCGGTGAGCTGGCGCAAGACCGGAAGTAGTTCTCTTGAGGGGGGCATGCCGTGGCCTTCGAAAAGATCGCCCAGCAGAACAATTAAGTCGGGGTTCTGTGCCTGTACCTGGGCAACCCGTGCAGCCAGCCAACGCTTACCGAGCAATGAGCCTATGTGCAGGTCAGATATACCAACAATCACCGTGCCGTCCATGGCATTGGGAAGATTACTAAGACGAACCTCGTAGGTTTCCACTACCGGCGGCCTCATTCCCTGTACAAGAGCTATGGCAGACAAAATAGTTCCCGCCGCTAGAGCGCAACCTCTAAGTAATGGTGCCTGCCGTGGCAAGAGAATTCCGAAAACTGAGACGAAGTCTACTGCAAGCAAACAAAATGCAGTCAAAAAAAGCATGCCCATCCAGGACATGCCGAGTAATTCCAAGGTCAAGGCCAAGAGCCCTGTGTTGCCGTGACCGTAGAAGCGGCCGAAAACAAGGATTGCCCACAGGACAATACCTGCCCTGAGAAGTAATTTACGGGAAACGTGCCTGTCCACAAGCGGTACCGATGCAGCCCGCCAAAAGACATAGATGTGCATCAACGTGCAGACAGAAATGAGAATGGTTCCGAACATGGCTCGTGACAGTATAAGCCTGACACGCTTACGTCAAGCCATTGTGTGGATTTGTGCCGGAGCGAATATCTTTAAATTGGTCTCAAAGGACTACTCAATTGCCGAATATTTTTTGAAACCTTAACAAGTCGTCGCATCAAGTGCGAGGACTACTATAAGGGGGCAGATAGATAGGAATATTTATATAGCGGGATGCCATGTCTGTCTACGAAAATGCCAGCCAAAAGTCTCACACAGATTCTCACACACCAAACAAATCAAAGGGCAGCCATGACGGCTAACCCTTTGATTTCATTGGAGCCAGCGATGGGATTCGAACCCGCGACCTACTGATTACGAATCAGTTGCTCTACCCCTGAGCTACGCTGGCACTCATCAGCCAGTTGTTAACCCTTTTTGGATTTCATTTTGCATGGATTTCACAACTGCGACAGGATCTTTGGCTCTGCTGATAGGACGGCCAACAACTACATAATCGGCACCGTTTATTATGGCTTTTTGAGCTGTCAAAATTCGTACTTGATCATCTTCTTCGATTTCAATGTTCTTTCCTGGTCTAATACCAGGAGTTACTATAAGAAAATTGTCGCCTAAATCCTCTCTTAAACGAGATGCTTCAAGTCCGGAAGAAACAACGCCATTGCATCCAATCTCAAGGGCACGCTTAGCTCGAATAAAAACCAAATCCTCGATGGTGCCAGTAAACCCCATTTCTTTCATATCTTCTTCACCGAAACTGGTCAAAACAGTGACGGAAAGAATTTTCATTCCATTCCTTTCATCAACGGCAGCCCTAAGGATTGGATCGTTTCCATGCACAGTTGCAAACGTGATATTTTTATGCCTCAACTGTCTAAGTGCCAATTTCACAGTTTCGGGAACATCAAAAATTTTTAAATCAACCATAACTTTGTGTCCACGTTCTGTAATCATTCTAATAGCAGGAAACCATCCTGCCAAGAACAATTGTAGGCCAACCTTATAAAATTTTATATGGTCTCCCAGACAGTCAACCCATTTTTCCGCTTCTTCTTTGGAATCTACATCCAAAGCAAAAATAATACGTTCATTCAAGGGAATATTTTTGTGTTTCACGGTGATCACGACCTCAGTTGACGCGACACTAACACTATCAAAACTTTTTTGGAACAAATAATACCGGATTGTGACATAAAAAGTAACAGGGCTATTTCGAGCATGGAGGGTATAGTTATATAAGAGGTGCATTCATAGAACAGTTACCTATTAATCCAAATAGATTAAAAACATTGAAAGAGGCACTAGCTGAAGCCCTTCACGATGAGCGCGAGCTGTTTCACACCCTTTTTTTTAGAGGTTCTCGAAGATTTTGCACTTGGAAAAGCTATCTGTGAGGGTCTTGAGACGGAGCGAACTTCTCGAGATCATGTTTTTTAGTGTGCTTGAAGGCCAACAGTCAAGGTTGCCTTCCGTAAAAGCTTTGAGAGGGACTTAAAAAAAGGGGGGAGTCAGCTCTAAACAAGGCTGCGAAGGCAAGCCAGATTGATGGGATCGCAGTCGGTGGCGCCGTCTTTTTTCGGCGTTTCTATTATTTTGCGTTAAGCTATAATATCAAACAATAATTCACGAACCTACGGACTTTTGCGGGATAGCGCCCCATTTCTTTCATTCCTTGAATTGGATCCGGTTCTGTCCTATAGAGCATTTGCATATGAAACTCTCGGGCCATTCTATCTCTGACTTAGCACAGATGCTACGCGACACGCAGGGTGGGATCAATTGCAGTGGTCTCTTCGGTGCTGAACGCGCATATTTTCTATACCGCCTGTATGGGGAACTTGACCGTCCGTTGGTAGTTGTGTGTTCAAAAGCCAAAGATATGGAAGACTTAAGCGAAGATATCCGTTTTTTCTGCGGAAAAGATCAACCCCCGATAATCACCTTTAGTTCACACGATATCATTCCGTTCAAACCCCTTTCTTATGATTCTGAGACCTCATGTCGTCGCATCGAAGCACTCTACCGGATAATGACTGTCACGAGGCCGCCTATTGTTATCACAACGGGTTCGGCTTTTTTGCAAAAGCTTATACCTAAAGAGCGCCTATCTCGGTTTTCAGAATACGTACTGCCTGGCGAAGAACTGGACAGAGACGATTTGATCCGCAAGCTGATTCAGGGTGGATACCAGGAAACGGTTTTGGTAGAAGAACCTGGGGATTATGCTGTTCGGGGTGCCCTGGTTGACCTTTTTACCCCTCTTTACCCTGATCCTGTGCGTATTGAATTCTTCGGCGATACGGTAGAGTCCATCAGGACATTTTCCCCGCAAGACCAACTTTCTCTGAAGCCTTTGGCCGAGGTTGTCATACTTCCGGCTGTGGAGACATTGCTGGAGCCTTACGAAATTGACCAGATTGTAGAGCGTATCCGCAGCCGTGGACAGAGCCTTGAGATGTCCGGGTTACGCCTGGGAGAAGTAATTGAAAAAATCAATAATTATGAGCAGTTTTCCGGAATTGGCGGCTTGTTGCCTCTGATATATCCCAGCGTTGAAACGCTCTTTGACTACCTGCCGAGTGGGACTCTTCCGGTTTTGATTGAACCGGCCGATATCGAAAGGGTGACACTTGAGACTGAAGACATCGTAACGAGGAATTACCTATCTTCTATAGACGAAGGCCATCTATGTGTAGAACCTGAGGAACTGTATCTGAACTGGTCCGAAATGGCGGAAAGTGTTGATCGGATTCAACATCTTGCCGTTAAGATGGTTCCGCTGACAGAAGCAAAGGGAGATGGTTGCAGTTTTAGTGTAGGGAAAAACGATACTGTTTCACAGCAACTTAAGGCCCGTAAAGACCCTGAAGCCTTGTTGAGTCCTTTAGTGGACTGGATCAATCATGCTCGCGAGAACGCCTTGGCGACTTATCTCCTTTGTGGCAGTGTGAAACAAGCTAAACGTCTGGAAGAGCTTATCATCCCTTATGGTGTTGACCTAGAACACGTCAATACCTTTGTCTTACAGCAAGACGGCCGCAAGGTGTGTGGGATATGCATTGGTCAGCTTTCCTCTGGGTTCATTTGGCCCCAGGAGGGCGTTGCCGTTATCACCTACGATGAAATCTTTGGCCCAAGACGCCGGCTTCCCAAAACCCTAAGGAAGGAGGCGACAACCCAGGGGATCGCATTCCAAGAGCTAAAAGCCGGTGACCTTATCGTTCATATTGAACATGGTATTGGCCAATATGGAGGCCTTGTTAAGCTTGAGGTCACAGGTCTTAGAAATGACTTTCTTTGTATTGAATATAAAGACGGAGACAAACTCTATGTCCCTGTGGATAGAATGAACAGTGTCCAGAAATATGCCGGGGTTGACGGTATTACACCGCGTTTGGACAAGATGGGTGGTAAATCATGGGCACGTGTCAAGGAGCGGGTTAAAAAGTCCGTGCGCAAGATGGCCGGCGAGTTGCTCAAACTCTATGCGTGGCGCAAGGTTCAACAGGGCCATACATTTTCTCCGCCGGACCAAGAGTTCCGTAACTTTGAAAACAACTTCGAATATACAGAAACGCCGGACCAGATGCGAGCTGTCCAAGATGTTATGGATGACATGGAATCACCTGTGCCGATGGATCGTCTCATCTGTGGCGATGTCGGTTACGGTAAAACGGAGATTGCCCTGAGGGCGGCATTTAGGTCTGTGTGGGAAAACAAACAGGTAGCGTTCTTAGTTCCAACAACAGTATTGGCTGAACAGCATTATCAGACTTTCAAAAAGCGTTTCGAGTCTTATCCGATTGAAATCGAAAGACTTAGTAGGTTTCGATCTCCAGCCCAGCAACGAAGTGTTGTGCAAAGGCTTAAGGACGGACGAGTAGACATTGTGATAGGGACCCATCGGCTTTTGCAAAAAGACATTGGTTTTAAAGAGTTAGGCCTTGTCATCCTTGATGAAGAACAACGCTTCGGAGTGGCGCATAAGGAAAGATTAAAGCGGTTTCGCCGTACGGTAGATGTGTTGGCACTCACTGCCACACCTATACCCAGGACCCTCCACATGTCTTTGTTGGGGGTCAGGGATATGAGTATTATCGCCACACCTCCTGAGTATCGCTATCCAATAAAGACATATGTCTGTGTGATGGATGATATGGTAGTGGCGGAGGCCATCCAGGGAGAACTTCAAAGGGGGGGGCAAATATTTTTTGTTCATAATAATATCCGTACAATATGGGCAATGGCTCGTCGAATTCGATCGCTGGTTCCCGGCATCCGAATTGGTGTGGCCCATGGGCGTATGGGTGATGAAGAACTTGAAACGGTAATGCTGCAATTTTTACATCATGAGATTGATTTACTGGTCTGTACGAGCATCATAGAGTCTGGTTTGGACTTTCCATCAGCCAATACCATTTTGATCAATCGGGCAGACAAATTTGGTCTAGGACAGATTTACCAACTTCGGGGGCGAGTTGGGCGCAGAGACGAGCAGGCATATGCATACCTATTTATACCTCACGAAAATGCCATTACGCGTGATGCCCAGAAACGCCTGCGGGTACTTATGGAGCATAGTGATCTCGGTTCAGGTTTCCAGATCGCTATGAGTGATTTACAGATACGGGGGGGCGGAACCATCTTGGGGCCGACACAGTCCGGACAAGTGGCATCTGTAGGTTATGAGATGTACCTGCAACTTATGGAGCGGGCGATAAGCGAATTAAAAGGCGAGCCGGTCGAGCCGGAAATGGATCCGGAGATCGTAGTTAGTATTTCGGCCTATATCCCAGAAGGGTATATTTTTGATATTGATCAGCGCTTGACTGTTTACAGGCGCTTGGCAAAGGTTACCAGTAACTTAGAGATCGAAAAGATCCACGAAGAACTTCTTGACCGTTTTGGTCCCCTTCCAGACGAGACAATGGCCTTGTTGGAAAAGATTATGTTGAAAGTGTTGTGCAAAAAGCTATATATACAGCGCCTGGAATTGAGCCCAAAAAAAATGGCGCTTGTCTTTTCTGAGATGACCCCGGTTACGCCTGAAAGAATAATGCGCCTTGTTACAAGTGACCCAGAGCATTTTAGATTGAAAGCAGACTATATACTTCAGGTAGAGATAGTTGACGATGGGCGGACTGAGGCCATAAAAACCGCCAAAAAGGTCTTGCAAGAGTTAGATTCATAGTATAACAATGAGCAGCTAAGAATCGACCGGATATGTGCTGTGATTTCAGTTGGATGTGTACAGGAAAGGATTGCGGCTTTTGCCTTAAAAAGATGCAAGTGAAATTCAAAGCATTATAGAGAATTAAATCATTAGAACGAAAAGCACTCGGCCACTTGAATCCTTGAATCCTCGAATCCTTTGCAAAATCTACTCGGCAGAGGAACCGTTCTAAATAATTGTTCTTTTCTATCCGTATTTATTGAGAAGATGCTATGAGCAACTGTGCGAGATTGATAATAATTTTTTCCACCGTTCTTCTTTTTTTTGCATGTGTTGAGAAGAGCAAACTTGACAATAGAGATGAAATGTTTGTTAAGGTTGATGATCATGTGTTGACCCTGGCAGAATTTAGTGATTTTTTTGAACCTCTTAGAATGGATTATGGCCAAGGTCAAGAAAACGATGGCTTGCGAAAGGCCCGTCTTAGGTTCTTGTTGCAAATCGTTGAAGAGATGATCATCCTCAGGCGTGCGGAAGAGCTCGACTTACACGTTACCGATCAGGAATTGAACCAAGCCATAGACAACATGAGTGAAGGTTATGAGGAAAAAGGTTTTGAAAATGTGTTTATGAAAAGGGCCATTTCATTTGAAACGTGGAAAAAGAGGCTGAAGATGCAGCTTCTCGTCGAAAAGGTAATCCGGAAAGATCTCGCGGAAAAGATTAATGTCACTCCTGAAGAAATCAGTGACCATTGTGACAAGTACTCTGAGCAACAAAGTCATGGCACACAAGTTCGAGTCCGCCATATATTACTGTCCACCAAGAAGCAGGCAGAGCAAGTTCTGACACGGATCAAAGAAGGTGGGGAGTTTGCCGCACTAGCCCGTCTTTATTCTACAGCACCAGAGTCAAATAAAGGGGGAGACATGGGGTATGTATCGCGGGAAGAGCTTCCAGAAGCACTCGAAAAAGCTATTTTCTCCTTGCAACTAAACAAGGTGAGTCCTGTGACCAAGACCCCATATGGATATCATATATTTAAGGCTGTGGGAAAAAGGCTTCCGGGCAAGGTTAACATGGATGAGTGGATAGACGAGATAAGGGAAAAGGTTAAGAAGGAAAAAGTTGAAATAGCCTATGAACCGTGGTTGGCACAATTGCGGTCAAGGTATGAGGTAACCGTGAACAAAGAAATTATCTAGTGAGGAGGTAGACCGTGGTAAGGAAGGTTTCCGTTAAGCTACTTATCCCTTTGTGGTTATTGTTGTGGGTTATGCCGAGTTACGGAGAATTAATAGATCGTATTGTGGCTATCGTTAATGAAGATGTCATTACCCTCTCGGAGTTGGATGAGGCGGTTTCGCCATATGCGCGACAGATTCGCAGTGGTTTGTATGATACGGAAAAGGAGCGCCAGATGCTTTTTAAGGTGCGTCACGATATTTTGGAGAGGATGATTGATCGAAAGGTGACTGAACAGCAGGGCAAGAAGTTGGGTGTATCGGTCAGTGAAACGAACGTGGATCATCGAATAGAGCAGATCAAAGAAGAACACTATTATACGGAAAAGGAATTGAAAAAGGCCCTTTCAGCTGAAGGGTACACCCTAGAGGAATACCGCAAACAAATCAGGGGTGAGTTGCTGGGGATCAAGCTCATTAATATAGAGGTTAAATCGAAGATTGCTGTTACCGAAGAGGAAATCCAAGACTATTACGCCGGCCATAAGGATGTTTACGGGGAGAAAAAGAAATATCACCTTCGCACTATCCTTGTAAGAGTTCCATCTTGGCAACGAGGAGAAGACAAATTAAGGGCCCAGAAGAAAACCGAAGCGATTGCCATTCAACTAAGGTCAGGGATGCCTTTTGAGGAAGTTGCCAAAAAGTATTCAGCGGATGAGACGGCCAAGGACGGTGGAGATATCGGTTGGTTTTCGATTGAAGAGCTTTCCACCGAACTGCAGGAAACGGTCCGGTGGATGGACCAGGGGGATGTGAGCCCTGCCTTAGAGACCGCGCATGGCTATCAAATCCTTTTATTGGAAGAGATCAAAGAGTCAGCCGTGAAGACACTAAAAGAGGCTAGAATGGAGATTCAGGAGAGGATTTATCGTGACATGGTTGAGGAAAGATATGATACGTGGCTGAAAGATCTTCGGGCGGATTCTTATATTAAGGTGGTCCAGTAATACTTGACGACTTCGTAAAGGGAAGGAGGTGCAAGATGAACAAGGCTGTTGTGGTAGGTTGTGGTTCATAAGAACTCGCTAAGATGTTGGAGACAAAAACCGGCATTGAGGTTGTACTCGGCACACACAATTACCACCAGGTTTTTAAAAAGAGTCAGCATACTGACAGAAAGAGATGGCCTTATGAAAGAGCACAGGGAATCCCCGCGATATGAAGTAGTCCTTAAGGTTCGTTATGAAACCGAGAAGGCGTTGCGTGATGCTGTTATTCACAACTTGAGCTCAGGCGGACTTTATCTTACGACCCAAAACCCGCTTGCCGTAGGCTATGAATTCGACTTAGAGATTGAGCTGCCCAGTAAAGCTGAATGGATCAAGGGGAAATGTAGCGTTGTGTGGGTAAATGAGATTGACACAAAGGACTATCCAAGGGGTATGGGTGTTGCATTTCTGGAAATGCCCCAAAAATACTGGGAGCTGATTGACGGGTATTCAGATGATGAACAGGGAAGGATCTCAAATGGGCAGTAAAGAAGCGCGTATATTGATAATAGATGATGACAAGGAATTTGCTCAAGGTTTGGCCGAACATATGACGGAATCCGGGTACTCAATTAGTGTTGCCAACGATGGTCGTGAGGGTCTAGACAAATTCCGCAAGGGTGATTTTCATGTCGTGCTTACCGATCTTCAGATGCCTGTTATGGATGGCATGGAATTACTCCATGAAATCAAGAGACAGGATAATCGGTCGGTGGTAGTGGTTATTACAGGCTTTGGTACCATAGAGGCGGCTGTTAGGGCAACCAAGGAAGGGGCTTATGACTTTATTGCAAAGCCGATCAAGTTTGACCAGCTTGATGTCGTAGTTACCCGGGCATTGGAAAAGCGTGGCCTGGTTAAACAACTTGACTTTTTCAGGGGATTGACTCTAGCAGTGCTTGTTTCAATACCTCTTTGGTTGATTTTAGGGATTATTCTGGCATCAAAGATCTTTTAAAATATGCAGTACCTATCTTCCCCTGCTATTGTGCTCCGAATAATTGAGCATGGTGACAATGATAAGATTCTCACCTTTTTTACCCTCAGGCAGGGGAGAATATCTCTCATTGCTAAAGGCGCCCAAAAAAGTGTAAAGCGCTTTGCAGGAGTCCTGGAGCTTTTTTCTGCGTTGAACCTGGTGTGGAGTTGTGGGCGTAGCCGTGGGTTACCTGTGCTGCAGGAGGTCTCGGTGATCCATCCTTTTGATAAAATCCGTACCAACATTAACCGTACTATCTATGCCAGCTGTTGGTGCGAGCTGGTTTATCGGTGGATGGAAGACGGCCAGAAACAGGTTGCTGTGTATAGGCTGCTTGAACATCTTATCGGTCAACTCGATTCCGGGACATTGCCAGAAGAGCTCCTCCACATCACGTTTCAGCTTCATTTTATGGCAATAAATGGTTTCGGGCCCGGTTTTGAATGTTGCACTAAGTGCCGGATGCCTACCGATCAGATCAAAAGCTCTCTTATTGCTTTCAATGTGAGAAAAGGAGGGGTGTTGTGCGGGCAATGCGGCCCTTGCAAACCGGGCCACATTTGTCTTTCTAAGGGAACAGTTAAGCTCCTAAGCTGGGTCCTAAATACACCTCTGGCAAGGCTGGGTAGAATTAGATTCTCCAAACAGTCAATCGAGGAAAGCTTCAATATGTTGGAGGCTTTCGTACCACACCATTTAGGAAAAGAGACAAGGAGTTCGAAGTTGCTAAGGCAATTGCAGGCAAGATGACCCTATTGTGGTCTTTACAAATGGGTTGTTTCAATGTATTCAAATTGTGACTACTCACGTAGTCAGGCTTAAGCTGTTTAGACTGAAGGCTGAAGGAACAAAAAAAAGCACAATTGACGCACTTTGGTGGAGAGCGCAGATTTTCGCACCAAACATAGCTTCAAAATGAGCCGTATTTCAGTTTTTCCTAACAGACTTCAGTCTTCAGCCTACCCACCTGAGTAGTTATTTCAAATTCAAGAAACTATCAAACTGATGGAGCAGGGAACAAGTGAAAATGCTGACCTTTCAGAAACTTATTCAAAAGTTGGAAGATTTTTGGGCACGGCAGGGCTGCATCTTACAGCAGCCGTATGACATTGAAGTTGGGGCGGGCACTTTTCACCCTGATACCCTCTTAAGGTCTCTGGGACCGGAACCTTGGCGAGTGGCTTATGTGGAACCTTCTCGCCGTCCCACAGATGGCCGGTATGGTGAAAATCCCAACAGGCTTCAACACTATTATCAGTATCAAGTTATCCTCAAGCCGTCTCCTATCGAGGTTCAAGATATCTATTTAAAAAGTCTACGGGCTGTCGGGTTAAATCCTCTAGCCCATGACATCCGCTTTGTGGAAGATGATTGGGAATCTCCCACTTTGGGGGCCTCTGGTCTTGGTTGGGAGGTATGGCTTGACGGAATGGAAATCACACAATTTACGTATTTTCAATTGGCAGCAAGTTTTGAACTCAAGCCTATTTCTGTGGAAATCACCTATGGGCTTGAAAGGATTGCCATGTATATTCAGGAAGTGGATAATGTTTATGACCTGAAGTGGAACGATTCCATTACATACGGTGATTTACACCATCAGGCGGAAGTGGAGCATTCCACGTACAATTTTGAGCAGGCCGATGTTAAAATGCTTTTTGATTTCTTTGATATGTATGAAGCTGAGTGTAAGCGGGTGATTTCCAATTCTCTCGTATTGCCGGCGTACGAATATTGCCTGAAATGCTCTCATACATTTAATCTCCTTGATGCCCGAGGCGCCATTAGTGTTACAGAAAGGACAAGTTACATTGCCCGTGTGCGAAACCTTGCCCGTGCCTGTGGCCAGGCCTATTTTGAGCAGAGGAAGGAAATGGGATTTCCGCTGTTGAAAGACCAAGCAAAAAAAGTTAGAACAAGTGATGTTTAAAGTCCACGCCGAAGTAAAACTTTCCCATACCGATGCTGCGGGACTTCTCTTCTTTGCGGAGCATTTTAAGTTCGCTCACAGCGCATACGAAACCTTCATGAAGTCAATCGATTGCAGCCTTGGCCGGATTATTCGAGATTCAGATTTCCTGTTGCCCATTGTCCATGCTGAAGCAGATTACAAGGGTGGCCTTTGTCTTGGAGATGAGTTTGACATTTTTCTGAAATCAGAGGTCGGAGACAGCTCTTTCGTCCTGTCTTATTCCTTTAAAGATTCCGATGGTAACGTTTCTGCAGAGATCAAGACAGTGCATGTATCAGTAAACAAAGAGACGAAGAAAAAGATCCCACTTTCCGAAAAGCTAAGGAAAGGTCTTTTGACTATTGCGTGAAGGAAGAACCTTATGAGTCAGAAAGCATTCCAGGAATACTATCCGGATGAACTAAGCCATTGCTATGGTTGCGGTCGGCTCAACGAGGATGGCCTGCAGCTTAAGAGCTATTGGGATGGCGAGGATACAGTTGCTATTTTCCATCCTAGGCCATATCACATTGCAATCCCCGGCTTCGTCTACGGCGGCTTAATTGCTTCACTAATCGACTGTCACGGGACAGGGACGGCTGCGGCTGCGGCATATCGTGAGGAGGGGCGCGAGATGGGTACGGAGCCGCCATTGCGTTTTGTTACGGCGTCGTTGCATGTGGAATTCTTGCGTCCGACACCATTGGGAGTGCCGATAGAGGTTCGCGGAAGCGTGGTAGAGATCAAGGGACGGAAAGTGGTGGTAAGCGAAACAGTTTCTGTCGATGGAAAAATTTGTGCAAAGGGCCAAGTTGTGGCGGTGAAGATGCCGGAGTATATGATCCCGAAGGACGGGGCGGCCTAATTTGCGTTGTTGATGTTTTCCTTCTCAGGCCATTTGAAAAATGCCACCGGAATCTTGAATCTGGGAAGATACCGTTCGAGGTTTGAAACTATGTTGCCTTGATCCACAGCTTTGTTTCCTTCTATCTTTATGAATGCTACTGGACGAAAACCAAATTCTTTGTCTTCAATCGGTATGACCACTGCCTGCAAGATGTCCGGTAACCGGCATAGTGTGTCTTCAATTTCTTCAGGATAAACATTTTCACCCCCCGAGACAAACATGTTGTCTTGTCTACCCAGCAAAGTAAGATAGCCATCACTGTCAATATGACCCATGTCTCCCGTACGAAACCAACCCTTGTCATCTACCGGCAATAGGGTCCTGCCGGCTTTGACATATCCTTTGAATAGAGTCTTTCCCTTGACAAAAACCTGTCCGTTGTCGACCTTGAGGTCTCGATGATCCAAGACCTTTCCCGAAGTAAAGAGACGATCCCTCCGATCTTCAGGGCTCGTTGTAGTCACCTGGGAACTCATCTCTGTCAGCCCATAAGTGGTATGCACGGGAAGGCCTGCATCATAGGCCTTGGCAATCAGAGAAGAAACCGTTGGACCCCCACCAACGAGAACGGCCTCTAATTGTTGTATTGTTTGAGTACTGAGTCCTTCATTCAATAGACGATCTAGTTGGGTGGAGACAAGGGAGAGATGAGTAATGCCGTGCTCCTTTATTGATTTACCTATGTGCTTACTATTTGTCGGAATGACAATGGCGCCTCCACCCATAAGTGTGCGAAAGACGATACCTAAACCGCCAACATGGTAAAGGGGAAGGGCGAGAAGCCAACGGCTTCCAGGGAAAACGGTTATGTTTTTGTTTGAGCCGAGGGCGCTGAAATAGTGGTTTGCAAAGGAATGTGATACCGCTTTGGGTTCACCAGAACTTCCAGAGGTAAGAATAATAGTGGCCTTCCCCTCGGAGTCTAAGTAAGCCTTTTCAGCCCTTGGCCTCTTGCCGTTTAACCTGGCCGCATCAAAGAGGGCATCTAAAGAAATCTTTCTTATTCCATTCGACGGAACATGTGCCAGCAGATTCAGTGGATCAAAAACTGTCCCGCAATCAATCCTTCTTAGTATAGACAAGATACTTTCCGGCGGGAACCTTGGGCTGATGGGGCATGCTACCGCTTGCAATCTTAATATGGCAAACAAGAGTATTGGGTATTCCAAACGGTTATGGGAAATAATGGCAATCCGCTCTTCGTAGGCAACGCCGGCTTCCCGAAGCTGAAAAGCTACAGCGTTGACCATTTGCTCCAACCCCACATACGAAGTCGTCGCATCGCCGCAAATCAGCGCGGGAAGTTCTGCAAATCGCTTGGCACCTGAACTAACCGGGCACTCTATTCTATCCAGGCTATCTCTCATGAGGCTTTTTGTTACAATTTAGCTGTATAAAAAACTCAGGGCACAGAAACCTTTTCTTTCGTTCCGAGCCTCCCGGGCTGGTCTTTTCTGCGACTTATTTCCGGGGGATGCTTTGCCCCCTCCGCATTCCCGACTTCGTCGAGCTGCGGTCTCCCCCAGAGATAAGCCGCGAAAAGACGGTGCCCTCCCAGCAGTCACTCCAGAAAAGGTATCAGTGCCCTTCGTGCCGATTTAGAACATTTTCATAAAGCTAAACTGTTACTGTTTTTTGAAGAACTCCTGTCTGATCTCTTCGCAAGCCTTGGGCAGCTCGGCAATCAACATTTGTCCCTTTTCAATGTCAGAGGGAGTAACCAATAAATCTTCTTTAAACCAGTCCAGGGTCCCTAGTCCTACAGGTATATCGGACTTGTTTACCGATGCGGCTATGTGAGAAAGGGCTTTGAGGCCTAAGCCTGATTCAAAGCTGGAGCTGATCACCGGTTTCACACCAAGGGTTGTTGCCAATCGGGCCAGTTGGACAGCCCTTTCAAGGCCTAATGACGTAGGTTTTAGGACAATGGCCGCTATTCTTGGTACGGAGAGGGCCTCTTCCGGCGTTACTTCCAGAAGACTTTCGTCAAGGGCGATTGGTACGGATATCCCAGGTTTGCTTGCAAGCCTTCTCAGCGACGAAAACGTTTTTGTGGGTTCTTCTATGTAATCGATGTTGATGTCGGCCAGTATCTTGAGGATAGCAAGGGCGTGGTCCACAGTCCAGGCACGATTTGCATCGAGGCGCAAGATACTGGTACCACCTATGAGATTGCGTACAGTTGTGGCAAGGGTGACGTCGTCTTCCAGGCAATTTCTTCCTACCTTGAGCTTAAATGCGGTGTAACCTTCTCCAAGCAATCTGCCGGCCTTGTCAATGACTTGACTAAATGAACCGGCCAGCAGTCCATTAATCGTTACATAAGCGCGAGGCGAATCCGAGATCAACCTGCATAAAGGTATCCCTTTGCGAGCGGCCAGAAGGTTCAAGACTGCCATTTCAAAGCCGAATCTTACTGAAGGTGTCAGATGGAAAGGTCCCAACCACTTTTCAAACCCGCCTGACAACTCTTTTAGATCCTTGGGCAGTTCACAGTTTACTACCAAAGATCGCACCCTGGCGATTTCAGTTCCTACTCGGGCCATGTCTTCTCTATTCAAGCCGGGCAGTGGAGAGATTTCCCCCAAGGCAATATGACCCTTGTCATCGGAAATCTCGACAATAAGCCCTTGTCTATGCGTCAGGCTATGTTTTCCGATAAGCAGAGGTTCTCTTAGTGGGAGTTTGAACTGATAGGTATTAAACTGGGAGATCTTCAAAACAACCATCCAATGGAAAAAATGACGCTGAAAAGCAGTAGAAGCTTTCCAGTGGTAGCAAGTACGTTGTTAAGAGTAGGCCCATCGGAACAGATAAAAACTGTTCTTATAGCATTTAAACCGATAAGAGGTACTGCAATCGCCAAAAGACTCCACAGATGCTGTCTGCTTTCCATGACAAGTATCGCCGGGATGAAAGATGCCAATAGAATTGAAATAAGGTATTCCCTTTGGGCAAAACGCCTTCCGAACCTCACCGCAAGTGTCCTTTTTCCCGCCTTGGAGTCACTGTCTATGTCGCGAAGATTGTTGACCGCTAAAATTGCAACAGAGAAAAAGCCGGGACCTAGACCGGCCAGTAATACTGCTGGTTCCAGTGATAGCGTCTGGACATAATACGTCCCGCCAACGGCAACCGGTCCAAAAAAGATCAATACGAAGATGTCTCCCAGCCCGACGTAACCGAGCGGGTATGGTCCGGCCGTATAAAATATGCCGGAAATAATCGACAAGACTCCAATAACTGCAATGGGCCAACCGGCGCAATATATCAAGTATCCCCCTGCTGCCGATGCGAGCAAGAAGGCCGTGACGATACCGATCTTCATTGCCTCCGGCCGGATCAGTCCCGCTTGTGTCATCCGTGTGGGCCCTAACCGGTCTTGAGTATCTGCTCCCTTCTTGCAGTCAAAATAGTCATTGGCAAGATTGGTCCCTACCTGGATGGCAATTGCGCCAAGGAGGGCTGCAAAGGCTGGGAGCAAGGCTCCATGGCCGCTTTCAAAGGCCATGGCGGTGCCAACCATTACAGGGGCGACTGCCGCCCACAAGGTCTTGGGGCGAAAGGCTAGTATCCAGATGCCTAGTTTGGAAGGCCTTGTCATATCACGGTCTGCGTGGAAATTTGGAAAAATCCGGTTTCCGCTTGTCGTTAAAGGCATTTCGGCCTTCCTGAGCCTCATCGGTCATATAGAACAGAAGCGTTGCATTTCCTGCCAGCTCTTGAAGTCCTGCCTGACCGTCGCAGTCCGCATTAAGGGCAGCCTTAAGGCAACGAATCGCAAGCGGTGAGTTTTCCAGGATCTCACGGCACCATTTGACCGTTTCTTCTTCGAGTTTCTCCAAAGGAACTACCGTGTTTATCAATCCCATCTCCAAAGCCTGTTGGGCACTGTATTGACGACAGAGAAACCAGATCTCGCGTGCCTTTTTCTGGCCTACTATACGCGCCAAATATGCAGATCCGTAGCCTCCATCAAAGGAGCCTACCTTGGGTCCCGTCTGACCAAAGACGGCATTTTCGGCTGCGATGGTAAGATCGCACATCAAATGGAGTACATGTCCGCCCCCTATGGCAAAGCCTGCCACCATTGCAATAATCGGTTTTGGGCAAGTGCGAATTTGACGTTGAAAATCAAGGACATTAAGACGTTCGGTCCCGCCGTCATCGGCATATCCGCTTTCTCCGCGTACCCGTTGATCCCCTCCTGAGCAAAAGGCATTATCTCCTTTGCCTGTAAGTATAACAACGCCTATTTCTTTGTCGTCCCTGGCATCACTCAAGGCCTTGGACATTTCTATAACAGTCAGGGGCCTGAAGGCGTTTCGCACCTGTGGTCTGTTGATTGTGATCTTGGCAATCCCCTCGGCCTTTTCGTATTCGATGTCTGAAAATACCCTGGATTCTTGCCACTCAATGGTTGGCATGGCTAGCTTTACTCCTTTTCCAAAAATCCCTCAATCCGTTGTGTCATTGCGACCGAGTCTTCCATGTGGACGTTATGTCCTCTTCCAGGCACAGTCTTTAGTGTGGCATTAGGCATTGAGGCGGCCATATTCAACAGAACATCCATATATTTATCGTCCCGCTCACCCGTTACAAGCAACGCGGGTATGTAAAGGGCAGGTAAGTATTCCCACAAAGAATCTTGCCTTCCAACACCCATTCCCCTTAACGCTTTAGCTAGTTCTTTAGTGTCGTTGAAACGCCTTTTTGAGATGATCTGTTCAAGTCTTTCTGGAGATTCAGCCACTGTTTCAAAGATTGGTTGATGATACCATGACCTGAGAAAGTCCTCAAAGTTGCTACGTTTAAGCTCGTCTGCCCGTCTATCATCAAGCTGCCTGCGTTTCTCGCGCTGGTAACCTTCGCGTATTCCCGGACTAGCTGATTCTATGATAAGTCTTGAGCAAGTGTAGCTAAAATGAACTGCCATGTATAGAGCGAAACGTCCCCCCATGGAATATCCTACGACAGTCGCTGGGATTGCCTGCTCGTGTTCCATGATGTGGACAGTAGCATCAACTGCTCCGGAGAACGTATACATATCCTCTTCGGCCAGGCCAAGACTCTTGCCATGACCCGGCAAATCAATGGCAATACAATAATACATATTACTTAAATGGGAAATAACATCGCCCCAGTCCTTGGTATTTCCCATAAACCCATGAAAAAAAACGATCGGCTGAGCCGAGGGGTTTCCGTAAGTTTCGTAGTACAAACTGGGTGCTAGTTTTGGCAAGGGTGAATTTTCCAGAATTTTCTAAGCATTTTGTTCGGCTTCCTTGAGTTTTTCTACATCGATTTTATCTTGTGGCCTTCCACTCGCTTCCTTTGCACGGATAAGGTCGGATCGTGAAATGAAAAAAAGATTAAGGTCATCCAATTCAACAATTTCACGATTTGCCCAGGCCTCATTAAAGTCGACTCCTGGAATTGACATCATAATATCAATCCGCAGAGGTGGTCTTCCCATTTGATAGAAATAACCTTTGTGTGTAAAGTCATCCGAAGTAAGGTTTTCCAGTGATGCACCAAATTCCTTCAAAGCCAAATACATGCCATTTGCATTATCTTGATCAGTCGGTATGAACAAATCAAGATCTTTAGTGAATCGTGGCTCGCTGTATTTCATTACAGCGTATCCGTCTACTATAAGATAACGAATTTTATACTTTTTGAAAATTTTCAATAGTTCTTTGAAGTCTGGACTCGTCAGCATTTTTTCCTCGAATCAAAAAATAATCATTTAACATTTCCATAACTGCATCAAAAATGGCTTGATCACCTTGGGATTGCCAGAAGCGGATATCGAATAAACGCCTATCATCAATTATACGTTGGTAATTTTCTTCTATTTTTCTCATTTTTTATCCCATAGCGCCGCTAATCAGCCGCGCGGCTTTTTGCGTCGGCTGAATTAGCATCGTTATGTGGTTTTAAAGTTTTTATGGGTAAAAAATCGAGTTCCAATTTAAACCCAACTGCTTTAGCATACTCTTCTATTGTTGATAGTTTTGGCGATATTTTTGAATTTACATTCTCAAGACGAGAAATATTACTTTTCTGTGTATTTAGTTTCTCGGCAAGTTCCTCTTGAGTGAGACCAGCTTTTTTGCGAAGCCCAATCAATTTTTTCTTAAGATGATAAGCAGCAGCTAATGATTCGTATTCTTCCCTTACACCAGGGTCACGTAATGCCTTCTTTTTAAAATCATGGAATGTGGGACGAGTCATGATTGTTTCACCTCCTTCATACGTTTTCTTGCTAAATCTATTTCTTTCTTGGGTGTTTTCTGGGATTTTTTAACAAATGAATGAAGAATGATAATTTCCTGGCCTTTTATTGTACAAAAAAGAGAACGTCCAATTCCTTCCTTCCCTTTTGCTCGAATTTCAAATAGATCGTCTCTTATTGAGGCAGTGTAAGGCATACCCAGAGCAGGACCGTATTCCTCCATCATTTCAACAATGTGTAAAAAATTGGCTAGTATTCCTTTTGGGAATGATAGAGTCTTCTTTTCAACCTTTTCGTTATAAAATGTAACACGCCAATTCATGAGGATATGTTATCATATATGATAACCTTGTCAACAAAAAATTTCCCAATAATTATTTTTTGATACCGGAGATTCATAAAAAGTGGGGGGACGAGCATTCTTTCCACCACATAACGAGGCATCATCGGGGTCATCAAAGCTACACATTTTACAAAATCAGTTTTATCACAATCTTTTTGATAAGCTTTCCTTACTTCTTATCATGCATTGTCCATCAAGCAATAGACATGGATAGCTGCTCCATACCGCTCAGTTGCAGATTCAAGACAAGAAAGAAACTTCTCCCTGTCCCTTAGGATCTTGGAAACAAACAGCCTTTTTCTCATTTCGTCAATCAAATAAAGGCTTCTATTGATGAGAAACTAAACCCGAACGAATATCGTTTTCTCTATCCCTTCAGGCTAATTTTGTCAAATGTGTAGGTGCGACCCCTTGTTTCCTCAGGTTTCTATCGGAGATGGCAAAATCTGTCAAGGAAAGTGGCTCAAATTCAAGCAGACAAAGATTGCTTTTGGAGACCGAAAAAAGTGCGGTTTTTCACAAGTCTAACGTGATTGCAGTTATCTTTGTTCTGGGATTTAGCGAATGGTGTAAAGATTTGCGACAGGTATCAGTAACACTCGGGCTGACAGGTGCGCGGGCTTTTTCCGCGCATCCTTGTCAAGCCTGATATTATACGATTTGTTTGAGAATATAGATATGCCAAAATTTTGCTAACGCTAAAGAAACAATTGCAGATGAAATCATTAAATTTACAACGAGGTATTTTATCCCTACAAGAATACTGACACAGGGCGCGGTTTTTGGTTTTAGCAAGTATATGAAAGTGATTTGGTAGCAGTGCCCAGGCATAAACGTCCCCATTCCCTGGTTTACGCTATTCCACGGTACGAGGGACCGGTGTGTTCAATTCTCAAAAGTCGGCTCATAAGATGCTAATTACAAAATCTTCTAAAAGAGTCAGAAGTAAATTTGACCCCTCACACTGGCTATTAGCGTTTGGATGGACTTACTTGCCCAGGTATTCTATGAATGCCGACATTGCAGTTATCTCATCTTTTTGAGACAATCCTCTCCGGAGCTCTACCATCTCCTGAAATTCCTGGGTGTCCAGCAGGAGATGCTCTTTCCGGGTGCCGGATTGATTGATATTGATGGCCGGCCACAATCTTTGTTCAGCACACTTTCGGCTAAGTACGAGGTCCATGTTTCCAGTGCCCTTGAACTCCTGGAAGATGATATCATCCATTTTACTGCCGGTTTTGATCAAAATTGTGGCAATAATTGTCAAAGACCCACCATTCTCTATGTTGCGTGCGGCGCCAAAAATCCTCCTTGGCATTTCCATGGCATTTGCACCCAGGCCACCCGTCAAGGTCCGGCCGTAACTTTGCGTTTCTTTATTGAACGCACGCGACATCCGCGTTAGCGAATCGATGAACACCACTGTATCAATACCCGTCTCTGCAGAGCGGATAGCCGTATTCATGGTCATTTTAGTCATTCGCAAATGTTGAGAAACGCTCTGGTCAGCTGAGGAGGAGAGTACATAAGCATGTTTAAGCCCTCTTCTGAAGTCTGTAACTTCCTCCGGCCTTTCATCAACCAATAGCACAAAGACCACCACTCCCGGGTGATTGGTTATAAGGGATTTGGCCATGTGTTTTAAAATGGTCGTTTTACCGGATTTGGGGGGTGATATGATCAAACCGCGCTGCCCCTTTCCAGTCGGCACGATCATATCCAGCGCCTTTCCCACGATATCATCCGGTCCCTGGGCGAGTTTAAATCTTTCAGAAGGGCTGATACTGACTTGACTCTGCAGTGACTTAATTTTCGAATATTCTTTTGATGGTATCTGATTTATTTTTTCAATTTCAGTGAGTTTCAAATTCCTCTTTTTACTGTCACCCTTGACCCCGACACCTTCAATAAAGACGCCTTCGTAAAGATTAAATTTTTGTATCAGGGTAGCCGGAACAAAAGTATCCTTCGGGTTCGGCTGAAAATTTCTTTCAATCGACCGCAAGAAACCAAATCTCCGATCCAATATTTCCAGATGTCCTTCTACGGATTTCAACATTTGACTCACAACAGCAACAATTGATGAAGGGCTGTGGTTGGCACTCGTTCTATGTACTCTAATTGGTTCGCTTTGCAAATGTGCAAGGGTTAAATTTAGTCCAGGGCGGCACTTTCGGGACGTACATTAGTTTAAAAGTTACTGTTAAGCTTTTAAAGAGTACATTTTGCGATCTATACCTTTGGCAATAATATGATGAAGTGGGAAAACTGTCAAGTTCGGGGATGAGGGGTGTCATTTGTGCTGGTTTCAGAAGGAAATCTAAAAGGAATGAGGACCTTCAAAAATCCAACTTCATTGCAGGTATCAGTGTTTTTTGGCTAGATGCTAGACACACCAGATGTGGACATGAAGACAAAAGGGCAGAGCCA
>MAVP01000013.1 GCA_001751075.1 Desulfobacterales bacterium S7086C20
TTCCCTTCGGGCTTAACGCCATTGAAGGGATTCATGATTCAGGTACGTACATTAGTCAGGATTCAGGAACATTAGTTATAAGGCTCTTCACATAAATGTATGCACCACCACTGGAGATTCGCTAATTTGAGGTAATGAGCACGGTCCCGGTGGCCTCGCTTATACCCTTAGCCTCAATAAGGCGTAGTTCTCCAGAAGTCACGCCCGTCTTATGCAAACGCTCTGACCATCAAGGGAATCGCTACAAAGGTCCCCAAGGCGCTACCCATATTTGTAAATACAATCACCAGCAGGACCCGGGTGATCTTGTTTTTCCAAAATCCCTTGAATGTTAAGATATCTTCACCCAGACTCTCAAAATCTCTCACTTTAGGTTTTCTCAAAAAGACCTCCACGAGCCCGGCAACCCAGCCTGCCGCAATCATGGGATTAAGAGACGTAAGTGGAGAAGCGGCAATGGCCGACAACACAGTAAGCGGATGGGCCAATGCCATGACAGCGCCCAAGCCTCCAAGGACTGCATTGGCCAAGATCCACCACTTGATCATATCGGTGCCGACTGCTGTTCCTGCGACAAAAAACCCCCATATAATCAATCCTATAATACAGGTCGGAAGTCCCCATTTTAAAAACTGGACTAATCTACCCTTTGGCGGCATCTCCTCGAGCATTTGCATATCTATGGGGCTGTGCAAATACTTCTTTATGCCGGCAACGTGCCCTGCCCCAACAACCGAGACTATCCGCTTGCCGGGCGCAGTCCTCGTCTTGTAGGCAAGGTATTGATCCCTTTCGTCAATAAGGATACGTTGCAACCCTGGAAGAAACTGGCCAAGTTCAGAGAGGAGCGTTTCCAAAACATCTTCATTTTTCATCCTCTCAACGTCTTCCTTCTCAATCGTATTAACCTGCCCTACAGAAAAAACAAGATTTACAATCAACTTGAGTTTTGACCATAGGCTCATATAATGCCAAACCCTTGCCAATGTGGTACGTATATCCCTGTCTGCCAGATGTATATGGGCATCAACCTTTTCGGCGGCCTGGATAGCCCTTGTCATTTCTTCTCCTGGTTTGATCCCAAGTTTCCGGCCGATTCTTTTCTGTAAAGAGGTAAGCATGAGGTTTGACAAAAGAACGAATGCCTTTTTCTCCTTAATTACCTTGTAAAGATCCATGTTCCGCCAGCGGTTTTTTTCTGTCAAAGCTTGGAACCGAGATTCGCACAGTTCAATGCAAACCGTGTCTGGTCTATCTTCTTCAATTACCCTAGTAACCAATTCCGCACTCTCCCTTGACACGTGGGCTGTACCAATAAGAGTGATTTCTTTGTCTTCAAATGTGAGATGATGTGTATCCTTGCTATTCATTTCCTAGCCTTGTCTGACCCGGTACTGCTTGGGGTAGCACTACACTTTCCGTCAAAAACTACTCCTTCATCAATAAGGACCACAGGGGCATACAAGTCACCAAAAACACGGGCCGGCACATGTAACTCAATACGATTTGTTGCCTTGATATTGCCATTGACTTCCCCACTTATCGTTGCAACATGAACAGCAATGTCGGCATTTATAACCGCTTTTGCACCAACGATCATGGTACCGCCCTCACTTTCTATGTTTCCTGCAAAATGGCCATCCAAACGTACCGTTCCGGTGAACGTAAGTGTTCCTTCCAATGTGGTCTGTGGACCCAAAAAAGTTTGTATTGTCGTTTCTGATTTCTTGCCCATCTAGTTTCTCCCCCCTTTTTTTTAAACCATAAGTGCACAATTGATGTTTTCGTAAAAAGTCTGATTTTGCTCATTCCGTGCACGATTCCGGGATTCTGAAAACGCCTGGCTAAATGTCAAAAACTCGGGCTAAAGCCCTCAAACAGTTTGACATTTTTAACGCCAGGTGATTTCAGAATCTCTTTCCGGAATCGCGCAATATCATTCGCAAAACGACTTTTTACGAGTCCATCACAATTAATCCTTTCCAGGAAACTCTTTATACTGGGAATCTTTAAGGTGTTTTGCGAAGACCTTGCACCCCAATGCTCTAGCCTGTCTAGCAAGGCCTGAAACCCAAACACTAGGCGGAATAAAGGCTTGTTTATCCTTTGTCTTTGGTTGTGAACCTACTATTATCCACTCAAAGCACTCAAGTGTTGAAAAATGTAACCATTCCAACATCGGGTCGCAAGACACAAAGCGAATTGAGGCTTTAATACGGCTAAAACAGTCTATCGCCGGTTTAACCTCTTTTTGTCTATCCACTTTAACACCCAGCCAACAATTCGAAGGAATCGAAAAGTCCAGGTAACGCTCCGGATTTTTTGTCAGCATAATATAATTCCATTGTGGTGTATCCCTTATGATATTTAAGATCTCTTCGATGTGCTCGTTTCCCACCCAATCACCGAACATATCTCCCAAGCCGCCCAAGAAAACGTTCCTGTTGCCGGAGGTGTTATCTTGTGGAATTGGGGTATTGTACGGAGCGTCAAATCTTTCCGGCCACAAGCGTGGGCTAAAAGAGCTATAGGCTTTGTTCCGGGTCTGAGAGTACCATTTGCGCACCACCTCTATGGCAGCACAGTACTTGCAATCGTGCTCACAGCCTGTAATAGGGTCCCATGACCACTTACACCATTGGAGGATGCTTTTTTCCCATTGTCGATTGAATACTGACATATACATCTGTTGACAGACTCGCAAAAAGTCTGATTTTGCTCTTTCCGTGCACGATTCTGGGATTCAGAAAACACCTGGCTAAATGTCAAAAACTCAGGCTAAGGCCTTCAAATAGTTTGACATTTTTAACGCCAAGTGACTTCTGAATCTCTTTCCAGAATCGCACAATGTCATTCGCAAAATGACTTTTTACGAGCTCATCATTATTGACCCTTGATGCAGTTTGCGATATAATCAGAAAATATTATACTATCGTTACTATCCTACAACAAAAAGGACAAAAATTCAAAAGCGTGAAAAAGATCAGGATCAGATTCCCTATCATATTTTCTGTCGGACTCTTTATAATTTTCATTGGAGCAAGTATTGGTTTTTGGTTTTACTATTATACAATCACACCAGTTGAGGCCTCGGGAAAAATTGCCACCGTATGGATTAGACCTGGTCAAACCTTTTTTGAAACGCTTGCTCAACTAAAAAAGGCACGGCTTATAAGAAGCCCAAAGAAGTTTCGGTGGTTAGCCTACCTTAAGGGACACGAAAGGCAGATTCGGGCCGGCGAATATGAGCTTTCCTCAGCTATGTCACCCGGGGAAATCCTTAATACTCTGGTACATGGGCGGATCGTTTTGCACAAGGTGGTTGTCCCCGAAGGGGTCACAGTGTCCAAGATCGGCAAACTCCTTGATGAAGCAGGCCTTATCCAACAGGAAGTATTCTACAAAACAGCCACAACTTCCAGTTTAGTATCAAACTTTGGTTTTGAAGTCGATTCTTTGGAAGGGTATCTGTTTCCGGAAACCTACTTTTTCCCCAAGGGTGTTTCTGCTAAGCAGGTCATAAAGAAAATGGTCGACCAATTCCGTGCTGCCTTTACTCAAGCCTGGCTTAAACGGGCGAAGGAGATAGGCCTTACCACCCACGAAGTTGTAACCCTTGCCTCAATTGTTGAAAAAGAAACAGCAAAATCCGAAGAACGCCCCCTGATTGCTGCTGTCTTTTTGAATCGTTTGAAACAAAACATGCGCCTTGAAAGTGACCCAACGGTTATTTACGGCATGAAAAGCTTCGAAGGCAACATTACTCGCAAGGATCTCAAGGCTCTAACCCCTTATAACACATACAGGATCAAGGGACTGCCGCCCGGTCCCATTGCCAATCCGGGCAAAGCATCCATTGAAGCCATACTTTATCCCGCCAAGAAACCGTATCTCTATTTTGTATCAAAGAATAACGGATCTCATCACTTTTCCAGCACCTTCTCAGAACACAAAAAAATGGTGCAAAAGTATCAGCTTCACCACCGCTAATGCCCGAAAAATCGTAAATTCTCAATCATCATGGTCTATATTAATCGTATACCCCGAATTTTTTGAAATATTACGAATAATTCTTGTAACTTCATAAAAAGTCATATATGGCGCTCCTCATGTTGTAATTATACCACATAATGTGGATTAATGACCGCATTAGCCAACCACCAGATCCTATGATGGGTCTTCTACGTTTAATAGCCACAAAATATTAGAAAAACCGAACCTCCTTCAATGTTTTTTTCTTGACATTCAAAATAACGGTCTATAATGTGGAGGAAAGTGGGGGAAAGTGGAGGAACGGTAAAACTGAAAACAATCATGTTTCGGGGTAATTCCTTTCATAATTTAGATGACAAAGGTCGTATTATAGTACCGGCCCGTTTTCGTGAAGTGCTTAATCAGAGCAGTATAGATGGAATCATGGCCTCAAAGATGGATGGCGCTGTGGTCTGTTATAACTTTGAACAGTGGCACAAGATTGAAAACCGCATCCTTAGCCTGGCCGTAAAGAGTGAGAACATGCGGCGCTTTCGAAGGATCTTCATAGGTGGCGCTTTTGAGTGCCTTCTCGACAAACAGGGGCGCATCCTGATCCCTCCTGCTCTGCGAGAGCATACCCATTTAGCAAAAGAGATTGTCTTAGTGGGTGTACTGGATCACTTTGAAATATGGTCCAGGAAAAACTGGATTGAGGAAGATGCCAAACTACAGAAAGATTTAAAAGATGAGGAAATAAGAAACGAGATCGCTGTGCTGGGGCTTTAGGGTGACACGCCCATGCTATACCGTCATATTCCAGTTATGGTCGAGGAGGTTATCGACCACCTTAACTGTTCTTCCGGCAAAACATATGTAGACGGCACCCTGGGGGGAGGGGGCCATGCCAAAGCTATCTTGCAGCTCATCAGCCCAAATGGTTTCTTTGTCGGTATCGACAAAGACCCGGATGCCATTGCCTGCGCCCGTGAATCCCTCCACGAATTCAACTCGCACATCCAGTTCTTTAATGATGATTTTGCTAATATATCCCAGGTGCTTTCCCTTACAAATACCTCAGGTGTGGATGGGTTTTTGCTCGACTTGGGCCTATCACTCTACCAACTGGAAAGTAGTGGTCGAGGCTTTAGCTTCAAGCGGGATGAGCCTTTGGATATGCGTATGAACCCAGAACAACAAACTACGGCCGAACATATTGTGAATGAGTTTCCACAAGACGGGCTTCGTAATGTTATAGCCCGTTACGGGGAAGAACGATGGGCCGGTCGTATTGCCAAAGGAATCATATGGGAGCGCCGCCGTGGGAGGATTCGCTCAAGTTTGCAGCTTGCTGAGATCATAAAGCAAAGCATTCCGGCAAAATATCGGTCAAAACGCATTCATCCTGCAACGCGCACATTTCAAGCCTTGAGGATAGAGGTAAACCAGGAGCTGGAAAGTCTGAAAATCTTTTTGGATCATGCACCTAATCTCTTAAAGCCGAAGGGGAGAATATGCATTCTCTCGTTTCACTCGCTAGAAGACAGAATAGTAAAACAGCGTTTCAAGGCGCTGGCGAACCCCTGCAACTGTCCACCCGATTTTCCGGTGTGCATATGCGGAAAAAAGGCGCAGTTTCGTATTCTCACAAAAAAACCGGTCAGACCCGATGGGGCCGTAGTCAAAGCCAATCCCATGGCTCGAAGCGCCAAACTACGAGCAGTCGAAAAACTGGAAGGTAGTTAATTATGAAAAAGCGAAGGATAACCAAGAAGAGTCGTACCACAATAATCCCATGGCTCGCATTGATAACATTTTCTATGGCAGAACTCTTAATCTATAGCTGGTGCCGGGTACAATACGTTCAGACCGGATATGAAATTAATGGAGCCAGACAAGAATATCATCACCTAACAGCACTTCATGAAAAGCTTAAGGTCGAACAGGCCCAACTGAGATCTCCTGAACGGATCAAACGCCTGGCAAAAAAGCAGGGCCTAGTTATCCCTAATCCGAACCAAGTGGTTGTGCTTCCATGAAGATTTACCGCAAAAAAAAGACGAATCGCACAAAATGGATACGCTTCCGAATCGGAGTTGTCAGCATTGTATTGGCCCTTTCTTTTGGTGTCATTATAGGCAGGGCCGTACAATTACAAATCTTTAAACAAACCGAGCTTTCCCAAAAGGCCATAAGTCAGTATAAAACGGCCCTCCACAGAATGCCTAGGCGGGGAACGATCTATGACAGAAATCACAGGGAGTTGGCTGTAAGTATCAGCATAACCTCAATTTATGCTCACCCGAAACAGGTTTTATCACAAAAACGGACAGCTACGACACTGGCGCGTGCCTTAAATCTTGAGCAACAATTGCTATCTGAAAGACTTTCTTCGGACAAAGGATTTGTATGGATAAAACGCCACGCAACCCCGAGAGAGGTATCGGCAATCCGAAAACTGGATCTCGATGGGATCGATTTCGTTGCTGAAAGCAAGCGATTTTATCCTATGAAAACGCTGGCCGCGCAAGTCATAGGTTTTTGCGGAATTGACGGCAAAGGCCTGGAGGGACTGGAATACTATTACAACCGCTTCTTGAGCGGGCAGGGAACCAAGTGGACCGTTTTCAAGGATGCCTTGGGACGTTCCTTCAACGCACAAAAGCCACTGACTGAAAGTCAGAATGGCTACAATCTAGTACTCACCATCGACAAGAACATCCAACACATCACCCAAACTGCTCTATCTGAGGCAGTAAAGAAGTTTTCAGCCAAATCAGGTATGGCCCTGGTAATGGAACCTCACACGGGCGCTATGCTGGCGATCGCTCATGCACCAGAGTTTAATCCAAATATTTTTGCACAATATGAGCCCCAGTCAAGAAGGAATAGGGCAATTACCGATTGCTTTGAACCCGGCTCCACATTCAAGATCTTCTTGGGAGCTGCCGCGCTGGAATCAGGACTGTGCACCCGGAATACCGAGTTTGATTGCGAGGATGGACGTTATAAGATTGGGAACAGTGTTGTTCACGACGTACATTCTCGCGGCGTCCTGTCACTACAAGATATTATAAAATACTCCAGTAATATCGGAGCCGCCAAAATTGGAAATAGGATAGGAGAAGAATACCTCTTTGACAGGCTGAAGGCTTTTGGTTTTGGAACCCGGGCAGGCATTGACTGTCCGGGCGAAACTCCTGGTTCCGTACTCGCACCCGAAGATTGGTCCGACATGGATGCCTTGGCTATATGTTTCGGGCAGAGTGTGGCTGTATCGGCATTGCAACTTGCAACCGCGGTTAGCGCTATAGCAAACGACGGTGTACTGATGAAACCCTATCTTGTGCAGGCAATGACCGACCAAAACGGACGTATCGTAAAGGCCTTCCAGCCGACAAGAATCCGACGAGTCATTTCATCCGAAACGGCAAAAACCATGGGCCTTATGTTGGAAAGAGTTGTGGCAAAGGGAGGAACGGGTCAGAAAGCGGCATTGAGTGGGTACACGGTTGCTGGAAAAACCGGCACAGCCCAGAAAGTTGATTCCCAAACAAACAGATATGCAACGGATAAACACATAGCAAACTTTGTGGGATTTGTCCCGGCACGAGATCCTGCTATTGCTATACTTGTGGTGGTAGATGAACCTAGAAAGCAGTGTTATGGCGGTATAGTTGCTGCTCCAGTCTTTAGCCAAATTGCCAAGGAAAGCCTTCAATACTTAAAGATTCCTCCGGAATTAATAACGCCCAAAGAAACAGATTCTATCAGGGCATCCACAGAGACATCAACATGGGCGGGATAAAATTGAGTTCCCTGGTCAACTCCTTGGCAGCAAATGACTTCATTGGCACAGGAGATAAGGTTATCAACTCAATCCATTATGACTCTCGCAGCGTAAGGCCTGGTGGATTATTCGTGGCCATCCAGGGGCTTCAGGCAGACGGATACAATTATATTGATGATGCAATCAGACGGGGGGCAGTCGCTGTTGCAACTGAGAAAACCCTATCAATAGGAAAAGATATCAGCCTGATAAAGGTAGAAAATGCCAGACAGGCGCTTGCTCGTCTTTCGGCGCTCTTTTATGGAAATCCATCAGAAGAGCTTTTTGTCATTGGAATTACAGGGACTAACGGGAAAACGACAACAGCCTATCTGATCGAATCAATACTCAGGGCAGCCGGCTTTAATGTAGGGGTCATTGGTACGATCAACTATCGCTTTGAAGGTCAGACATTTACGAATCCTGTGACAACTCCGGAATCTGTTGACTTGATGCGAATATTGCGTGAAATGGCCAATAATGGGGTAACCCATGTAGTTCTGGAAGTCTCTTCCCATGCTATTGATCTCGATCGTGTAAGATCTTGCCAGTTCGATATGGGGATCTATACGAATCTTTCAAGAGACCATCTTGACTACCATAAAGACATGGAATCGTATTGGCGTTGCAAAAAAAAGTTTTTTCTCGATTACTTGGTACAGGATTCAAGATCAAGACAAACCACAGCCATCATCAACTGGGATGACAAGAAGGGCAAAGAACTAGCCCTGGATGTATCTATCAAGTGTCTGTGCACAGGCCTTTCAAAAGAATGCGACATTCGAGGTGAGAATATTCATGTAGACATTAATGGAACGTCGGGGACAGTTCAAACACCTCACGGTAATTTCGAGTTCGCCTCGCGCCTTTTAGGCCAGCATAACGTATACAACATTTTGTCCGCAGCGGCGACAGGCATTGCAATGGGTCTGAACTTGTCTCAGATAAGAGATGGAATCAACAACCTGACTGGAGTTCCTGGTCGTTTAGAGTCAATACCTAATGGTGAAGGCCTTTCTATACTCGTAGATTATGCGCACACACCAGAGGCCCTGGAAAATGTACTAACTGTCTTGAGAGAACTTACGCATGGTCGGCTCATAACGGTGTTTGGGTGTGGAGGAGATCGAGACCAAGAAAAACGTCCCATCATGGGAGAGGTCGTAGCCCGCTTGAGCGATCTTTCAATACTCACCTCTGATAATCCACGTACGGAATCGCCTGAGAGTATTCTCACCCACATAGAAGTCGGTACGGCATCCGTAGCGGGGAATCGCAAATACGAGCAGGGTGCCTTGTTAAATAGTTTCAAAGAGCCAGGTTATACAGTTGAACAGGACCGAAAACGCGCCATTTCATTGGGAATAAAAATTGCCAAGCCCGGAGACTGTGTGCTCATCGCAGGCAAAGGGCATGAAACCTATCAGATCATAGGAGACAGGACCATATCTTTTGATGACCGTGTTGAAGTAGCTCAGGTACTTGAAGGGCTATCAAGCAGTAAGGGAGTAACCATTGACCACTGATCAGCAAACCTGGGGTGTTGCTGAACTGCTGGAGGCAACAGGGGGCCGTTTGGTCTCCGGCAGTAAAGAAGCTTCTTGGGGGAAAATCTCCACAGATTCTCGCTCTACTCAGGCTGGAGAGTTCTTTCTTGCCCTTACGGGAGAGATATATGACGGACATGAATTTGTCCGGAAGGCATTGGATTGCGGCGCCAAAGGTCTCGTTGTCAACGAGGCGTACATATCCGGCAAAGCATACGATTTCACGGACGATCTATGCATAATTGCTGTGCCTGACACACTCAAGGCCTTGGGGGACATAGCAACTTTCCGCCGCAGGCAAACACAGGCCTCTGTCGTGGCCATAACAGGAACCAATGGTAAAACAACGACTAAGGAAATGACTGCTGCCGTGATGGGACAGTCTTTCTCCGTACTGAAAACAGAGGGCAACTTCAACAATCTCATCGGACTGCCACTTACACTTTTTCGACTAAGACAGGACCATGAATGGGCAATCCTTGAACTCGCGATGAATCACCCAGGCGAGATTAGACGACTTGCTCAAATCTGCGAACCACAATTAGGAATCATTACGAACATCGCAGCAGGACACCTAGAAGGGGTAAAGGACATAGACGGGGTGATGGAGGCAAAGGGAGAACTCCTTGAGGTCTTGGGCGAAGATGGTACGGCGATACTAAATATTGACGACCCGAGGATCTGTCGTCTGGCCGAACAGTTTCATGGACGTGTGATTAGTTTTGGGATCTATGGCTCTGCTCAAGTATGGGCAAGCCCTTTAAGCCAGACTACTACAACTTGTTCATTCGATTTAAACTGGTATGACAAGTCGGTCCGCATCCATTTGAAAATCCCGGGTAACGGCGCCATTTACAACGCCTTGGCTGCAGCAGCTGTAGGATATCGGCTCGGTCTTGAAATAGGTGAAGTCAAAGATGGCCTGGAGGCGACAAGCTCTCTAGCTGGACGTATGCAGATCATTGCCCTTTCAAGGGGTATCCATGTCATAAACGATACCTACAATGCCAACCCCGGCTCTATGGTCCAGGCGATTGAAACACTGTCTTCTTTAAAGGGAAACGGCAGGGGGATATTGATCATAGGAGACATGCTGGAATTGGGTCAATACAGCAAAAGAGCGCACAAAGAACTAGGGGTGCTGATTGCTCGTAGTGATATCAGCGGGCTCTATGCTACCGGAGAGTTTGCACAGACAGTAGCACAGGCGGCTGAGGAGGCCGGGATGAATGTCGGAAAGCTCTTCGTTGGCAACCAACAGGAGATATTGGAAACCGTAACAAAGCACCTTGGTCCTGGTGACTGGCTTTTGGTCAAGGGTTCCCGGCTTATGGCCATGGAAAAAGTGGTGGAAGGTTTGAAGGTTGAACTGGGGAAATGATGATTATAAAATATCCAGCGATCAGTAGGGAAGTAACTAGAATAAGCAATACATCATGAATAAAGAATAAAGAATACACATGCTTTATCATCTACTATATCCGCTTCACACGATCATTTCGGCATTTAATGTATTTCGTTACATTACATTTAGGACTATCTATGCCACGGTAACAGCACTTTTGATATCCCTTTTTCTCGGGCCGTGGGTCATAAGAAAACTCAGAGGTTATCAGATAGGTCAGTACATAAGGGATGACGGTCCTGCAACACATACAAAGAAGACCGGCACACCTACCATGGGAGGACTATTAATCCTCTTCGCCATTATTGTTGCTACACTTCTTTGGAGCGATCTGAGCAACTTCTTCGTTTGGACGGTACTTCTTGTAACTGTCAGTTATGGCATTATCGGATTTCTCGATGACTATTTGATGCAAGCCAGAAAACACAGCAAGGGATTGACAGTAAAGAGCAAGTTCTTGATGCAAATGGGAATCGGCCTACTGGCAGGCTGGCTACTCTATAGATGTCCGGAATTCGATACCCACATTAGCATCCCTTTCCTAAAAGGCATGAAGCCTCACCTTGGTTGGGCCTATATCCCCTTTGCTGCATTCATTATAGTAGGAACCTCTAATGCAGTCAATTTAACAGACGGCCTTGACGGCTTGGCTATCGGCCCAGTAACAGTAGCAGCGGCTACCTATGTATTGCTATCCTATGTGACCGGTCATGCCACGATTGCCGACTACCTTCAAATCCAGTATGTGCCCGGAAGTGGAGAACTGGCTGTAATGTGCGGAGCAATCGTGGGCGCAGGGATGGGTTTTCTCTGGTACAACACGTATCCGGCACAAATCTTCATGGGGGATGTAGGCTCACTACCCCTGGGAGGCATTCTTGGTACTGTGGCGGTCATGACTAAACATGAAATCCTGTTGATACTGGTTGGAGGAATCTTTGTTATTGAAGCCCTCTCAGTTATATTTCAGGTAGCCTTTTTTAAGGTTTCCAATGGACATCGAATTTTCAGGATGGCGCCTATCCATCATCATTTCGAACTAAAAGGATGGCCTGAACCAAAGGTTATCGTGAGATTTTGGATTATTGCTATCCTCTTGGGACTTTTGTCTTTGAGTACATTGAAATTGCGGTAGACGTAGGTCAAGCGGGAGCAAAACCTTGAACCTCAAGAACAGAAAAGTACTAATAGTTGGTCTAGCCAATACGGGCCTTGCTGTTGCACGGTTTTTAAAAGACCGGGGAGCACAAGTTACAGCGACAGACCTTATGACACGGGAACAACTCGGCGACAAAGCTCAGGAAGCACTTGCCTTGGGCATTTCACTTCAGCTTGGAGAACATAAGGTGCAGGACTTTTTGTCTTGCTCCCTGATAGTGTTGAGCCCAGGAGTACCACACACTATCAAGGCTGTTGAAGCTGCAAGGTATGCCGGCATCCCTGTTATAGGCGAGCTGGAACTGGCTGCTCAGCACATAGATGAACCCATCGTAGCCATAACCGGCACAAACGGTAAAACTACTACTACAAACCTTGTCGGGCAAATGTTGGAATCATCAGGATTTGACGTATTTGTCGGAGGCAATATTGGACGCCCCCTTATTGATTACGTTCAATCAGGAAATCGCAAAGATATAATCGTAGCCGAAATCAGCAGTTTTCAACTCGATACGATGGAGACCTTTAAGCCTCAGGTTGGTGTCCTGTTAAATGTAACTGAGGATCACCTGGACCGTTACAACAATTTTCAGGGCTACATTCGATCAAAAGGGAGATTATTCATCAATCAAGATCATACGGATTTTGCGGTGCTAAACAGAGTCGACCCCTGTACGCAAATCCTTGAACCTAAGATTCCGTCCAACAAACTCTATTTCAACACGACTTTAAACCGTGAAAACGGTGCTCAACTCGAAGGCCGCAAATTAACCTGCAAACTTCCGGGGGATCCTGTTCGAACGTTAGATCTGACGCACTTTAATCTAAAAGGCGCGCATAATCTCGAAAATGCCGCTGCCGCAAGTCTGGCAGCCTTGGCAATTGGGGCTTCTGAATCAGGTGTCACCAAGGCCTTATATACATTTAAAGGTCTCCATCATAGGATAGAATATGCGAAGACTGTTCGTGGAACCTACTATTATAATGATTCCAAGGGGACGAATGTTGGAGCAGTCGTACGCGCCCTTGAGAGCTTTGATGCCCAGATAATCCTGATTATGGGAGGACGTGATAAGGGCGGGGATTACACTGTCCTTAATGAACATATATTGAAGAACGTAAAACAACTTATCGTCATCGGAGAGGCAAAGAAAAAGATATTGAATGTTTTAGGGAAACTTACAAGATCACAAGAAGCCGGCAGCCTTGAAGAAGCTGTAGATTTGGCAAGTCAAGCGGCAGAACCAGATGATGTTGTTCTCTTGTCGCCGGGATGTTCGAGCTTTGACATGTTCAGCGACTATGCCCAGCGGGGCGAAGTATTTTGTAGGGCAGTGGAAGGCCTGCAATGATTAACTACAAACAAACAAAAGGCGACTCTCGATACGATCCCTTTCTTCTGATCAGCGTTGTATCGTTGATGGCAATAGGGATTATCATGGTCTACAGTGCAAGTTCAATGATAGCAATGAAGCAATTTGGCAGTCACACCTATTTTTTCAACAAACAGATCATACATGTTCTAGTAGCAGTTCTGGTGCTGATTTGTTGCAGGTATTTGCCTTACTCTTTTTATAAAGTTTTGACATATCCGATCCTTATAGTTGCCTTTATCTTGCTCTTAGCACTCTATTTACCAGGTGTAGGACACACGGTTGGGGGAGCTAGACGGTGGTTAAAAATCTTTAACGTCTCATTTCAACCATCAGAATTTGCACGCTTAGCCCTCATCATATTCTTAGCCTATTCCATGAGCAAGAAGCAGGAAAAAATAAAGACATTTAGTATCGGCTTTTTGCCTCATGTCATCTTAGTCAGCTGTTTTACGACATTAATCATTTTTCAACCCGATTTTGGAATGGTAGCTATAATTGCACTGATAGTATGGATCATGCTCTTTGTAGGAGGTGTCCGGATATCATATCTGCTAGGAGGGTTAGTTGCAATATTGCCCCTTACTTACTATCTGCTGACCCATGTTGGATACCGCTTAAAAAGGCTTGTAAGCTTTATTGATCCGTGGAAATACCAAAGTGATGCTGGATACCAGATCGTACATTCTCTCATGGCCTTTGGGTCAGGAGGGATCTTAGGTTCAGGCATCGGAAACGGCTATCAAAAACTTTTCTATCTACCAGAACCGCACACAGATTTCATATTTTCCGTTGTCGGAGAAGAATTGGGTCTTGTTGGTGTATGTTTCGTGATGTCCCTATACTTCATCATTCTGTGGCGAGGGATAATGATTGCCATAAGGGCGAGGGAACTTTTCGCTACTTTTCTAGCCACCGGCTTAACTGCTGCGGTTGGTCTACAGGTTTGCATCAACGTAGGGGTAACCATGGGGCTATTGCCCACGAAGGGACTCACCCTTCCCTTTATAAGCTATGGAGGCACCTCGATGGTCATAAATGCCACAGCGGTGGGCATACTAATGAATATCTCGGCGCAGCAAATGTCTTCATGCAAGTGAGGAGGCGAGACCTTTACATAACCTCATAATTGTCGCTTCCCGAGGTTATGTAAAGGTCTTGAAACAGGAACGAATGGGGTCTCGACATGAGAATTGTTATTGCCGGTGGCGGAACTGGTGGACACCTCTTCCCGGCAGTCGCCCTGGCTGAGACATTTAGGGCACAAGATCCGGCGGACAAGATCCTGTTTGTCGGGACAAAGAACTCGCTGGAGATATCTACACTTTCAGAAAGGGGATTTGATCACATGGGTATTGCGGTAGCAGGTCTTAAGGGGCGGGATTTATGGCAACAAGTCCGATCACTGGCTAAGATTCCAAAGGGGTTCTTTCAGGCTATAGGTATCATATGGCGGTTTAATCCAGACATAATTGTCGGGGTGGGTGGATATGCATCAGGCCCGGTGGCGCTAGCTGCAAGGCTTATGGGGAAAAAGGTTGTCATCCATGAGCAAAATATCTTACCGGGATTTACGAACCGGATATTGGCAAGAATTGCCAGTCGCATATTTATCTCTTTCCCAGACACGCTAGCCATGTTTAAGAGTTCCAAGACTGTGATAACCGGCAATCCAGTGCGACGCGAAATCCTTTTGGCCAAGAAAACTAAGAAGACTAACAGGCGCTTTAAGCTGTTGATAGTAGGTGGAAGCCAAGGGGCACATGCTATAAATCGTGCGATAACAGAAGCCCTTGACTATTTTCAAAAGCCTGACCAAATTGATTTCGTTCACCAAACGGGCGCTAACGACCTGAAATGGGTTGCCGATATCTATGAACACCATGGCATTGATGCCACGGTAAAACCCTTTTTCGAAGACATGGCAAGCGCTTACAGTTGTGCTGATTTGATTGTCTGCAGGGCAGGTGCGACCACTATTGCTGAACTCACAGCCCTTGGAAAGCCTGCCATATATATACCCTTTCCATTTGCAGTCAACAATCATCAAGAATTGAATGCCCGTTATATAACGGATGCTTTCGGTGGCGAGATTCTCCTTGAAAAAGACTTGAGTGGTGATCTTTTAGCTCGAAAGATCGACAAGTATTTTTCTAATCCTGAGGCATTACACGATATGTCTGCGCGGACTGCGGCCTTGGGCCGCCCCGAAGCCGCAGATTACATAGTAGATGAATGTAAAAGGTTGCTGGTTCTTAGTTAGTGTCCATACAGAAATGGCATATTTTGGCCCAATACGGCGTTCTCCGCGGGTTTTCATCCTCGACGCAGCGGTGCTGCGACTGCGGTGCAAACCCTTGTACGGCCTTGTCTTGGACCAAAATCTACCCTTTCTGAACGGACACTGACTTACAGATATTCTGTCGAGGTCTAAGAGTTCGAAGATAGACACTAATTGATCGTTACTTAAGTAAACACTATGTACCAGAAGAAATATCATATCCATTTTGTAGGAATCGGTGGAATAGGCATGAGTGGTATGGCAGAACTTCTACTAAATCTCGGCTATAAAGTAAGTGGTTCAGACCTAAATCTGACAGAGCTTACTGACCGCCTGGAAACTTTGGGCGGAATAGTGTTTAACGACCACCGGCCGGAGCATATCAAAGGAGCAGACGTAGTGGTTGTCTCTTCTGCGGTAGGAGCCGACAATACGGAATGCGTGGCAGCAAAAAAAGAGATGATTCCCGTCATCCCAAGAGGTGAGATGTTGGCGGAATTGATGCGTCTCAAATACGGTATTGCTGTAGCCGGCGCCCACGGGAAAACCACTACCACTTGGATTATCAGTTATATCGTTCAGAGGGGTGGACTTGATCCCACAATGATCATCGGTGGTAAATTAAATAGCTTGGGAAGTAATGCTCGCCTGGGGCAGGGAAAGTTTATTGTGGCTGAAGCGGACGAGAGCGATGGCTCTTTTCTGAAATTGTCTCCAACTATAGCCGTAGTCACCAACATTGATGCCGAACATCTCGATTTTTACCACAACATGGACAAAATCAAAGAAGTCTTCCTTGACTTCATCAATAAGATTCCCTTTTACGGCATGGCGGTACTGTGTCTTGACAACAAAGGAATTCAGGACCTTATTCCTAAGATCGAAAAACGATTCGTAACATACGGCATGAGTTCTCAAGCTGATTTTCAAGCAAGAGAGGTTAGGTTTGACGGATTAAAGAGTTACTATCAGATGTTTGATCATGGAAAATCACTTGGGTTGGTAAGCCTTAATCTACCTGGCATACACAACGTGTATAACTCCATGGCCAGCATAGCCGTCGGTCTTGAGCTGGGAATCTCCTTTCAGACCACTGCTGGCGCCCTCAATGAAATTGAAGGTGTGCAGAGAAGAATGGAGGTAAAGGGAACTCGCAAGGATGTCACTGTCATAGACGATTATGGCCATCATCCTACTGAGATCAAGATGACAGTCCAGTCAGTACGTCAATGCTGGCCTGAACGGCGACTCATAGTAGTTTTCCAGCCACATCGATACTTCCGAACCAAAATACTGTTTGACGATTTCACGCGTTCCTTTTACCAGGCAGACAATTTAGTTGTTCTGCCGATCTATCCGGCAGGTGAAAAACCGATTGAGGGGGTCACTGCTGAAGCCCTTTGTGAGGGAATTCGCCTGCATGGTCATAAAAATGCAGCGTTTATGGACAATCCGGATGCGGTATTGTCATATTTGAAAAGTACGGTTGAAGCCGGAGATATCATCTTAACCCTTGGGGCAGGAGATGTGTGGAAGATCGGCGAAGAGTTTCTCAAATAATGAAAGAAGAACACAAAAAGTGGCTCGAAGATCATTTTGGTTCCATGGTTGTCTTTGGTGAACCCATGTCTTTTCACACCACTTTCGGCATTGGCGGACCGGCAAATATTGTTACCATAAGGACCGACCAACAACTCAAGGATCTAACCAAATGGGCATATGAAAATGATCAACCAATTATGATTCTCGGCGCAGGAAGTAACATCTTGGTCCGCGATGGAGGAATTCAAGGGGTAGTAATCAAGCTTTCCAATGGGTTTGACGCCATTGAGCGATTACCCGATGACTCATCCGACACTCACATGAGGATAGTGGCAGGAGCAGGGGTTTTGCTACAAAAACTATGCAATCATGCACTTAACAAGGGACTGGCAGGCCTTAACTTTGCGCTGGGCATACCTGGCAGCATAGGTGGCGCATTGCGCATGAATGCCGGGGCTAGGGGCAAAAGCATAGCTGATAGCGTAACCGCTATTGGCGTTCTTAACAAATACGGCGAGATAATAACAACCAGAAAGGCAAATCTGTGCTTTTCATATAGAGGGCTTGAACTGGAAGAAGGCTCTTTCATACTCCGAGGTGAGTTTCAGTTAAAGCGGGCAGATCCGGTTGCTTTGCGTAAAGAAGCGGCACAAATACTCAAGAAGCGAGCATCAAGCCAGCCGATGTCCTTACACAGTGCCGGGTGTTTTTTTCTTAATCCATCAAAAGGATCATCTGCAGGAAAGCTTGTTGACATGGCCGGACTTAAGGGACTTAGGGTAGGTGGAGCAGAAGTTTCAACAAAGCATGCCAATTTTGTCGTAAACAAAGGTGGGGCCACAGCATCTGACGTCATTTCTCTTACACAACAAATAAAAGATAGCGTCTTTAACAAGTTCGGTATTTCATTGGAACGGGAGGTAGTAATTGTTGGCGAAGAAACGCCCCCACAAGAATCATTACAAGAATAGCCGCGCACGCAAAAGAGAGCAGGTAATAGCACGCTGTGTATTCTCGGTAAAGGTTATACTTCTTCTTGTCAGCACGGTCGGAATAAGTCTTCTTTTTGTTCTTGCGCATGATGCGTTAACACAAAGCACCTATTTCGAGGCCAAGACAATTACTGTTGATGGAAATCAAAGACTGACAACAAAGACAATTATAGAACAAAGCAATATCAATATTGGAGATAACATATTGGCAATAAACCTGAACCTTCTTCGCAACAGACTTTTGGCCAACCCATGGATTGCTGCCGTAGAGTTAGAACGGGACTTGCCGGATGCTGTCCACATTATGATCCGAGAGCAAATCCCAGTTGCTATTGTGCAACTTGGTCAAGATTTCTACCTTAGCAAATCGGGCGAAGTAATTAAGCCTGTTGAACCCTCTGACCGAATAGATGTACCGGTTGTAACAGGGCTTGAACTTACAGATTTTGATCCGAACGGGCTTGAACGCTCTGCATCGTCAAAGGCGGTCATGGAAGTAATTAGGTTGGCTCAACTTCACGGAAGTGTCTTGCCGCTTCATAGCATTCACCGTATCGACGTTGACTCACAAATGGGTATAACTATTGCTGCTTTTGAAAATGAAATGGTCATCAAGTTGGGCCTTCAAGGATATAACGGAAAGTTTAATCGAATGCGAGACATGATCGGTTATCTGAGGCAAGGAGAACACTTACTGGATGTTGGATGCATGGATTTTAATGATCTAAACCGTGTGGTAGTTAGACCTGCAAGCGAAACATCTCTTCTTGGGGTATGCTACCGAAAGGAGACATGAGAGTGCCAGGAGAAGGAGAACTCATTGTTGGCCTGGATATAGGCACAACTAAGATTTGTGCGGTAGTGGGTGAAGTAAATCCAGAAGGAATCGATATTATAGGGATTGGAACCCATGCCTCTGTCGGCCTTCGCAAAGGTGTGGTTGTAAACATCGAGTCAACTGTTGATTCCATTAAAAAGGCGATAGAAGAAGCAGAACTGATGGCAGGTTGCGAAATAACATCAGTCTATGCCGGTATTGCCGGAGGCCATATAATGGGGTTCAATAGTCACGGAATAGTTGCCGTCAAGGGTGGCGAAGTTGTTCAGAAAGATATCGATCGAGTGATTGATGCGGCCCGAGCTGTAGCTATTCCGCCCGACCGTGAGGTTATTCATATCCTTCCTCAAGAATTCATTGTGGATGAACAAAATGGTATTCAAGACCCTCGCGGGATGTCCGGGGTTCGGCTGGAGGCAAAGATCCACATAGTAACAGGCGCGGTTACTTCTGCCCATAATTTGATAAAATGTGCCAACCAGGCCGGACTTGATGTCGCCGATATTGTCCTTCAGTCTCTGGCGTCTAGTGAAGCAGTACTAAACAAGGAAGAAAAGGACTTAGGTGGGGCTCTGATTGACTTTGGAGGAGGCACGACTGATCTAGCAATTTTTAGGGGCAAAAGCATAAAACACACATCAGTACTTGCTGTTGGTGGCAACAATCTAACCACTGACATATCGGTAGGACTTCGAACACCTATGGCGGAAGCTGAAAAGATAAAGATCAAATATGGGACATGCCTTACGGACACGATCGGAAAGGATGAAACTATTGAAGTTGCCGGAGTGGGCGGAAGAAAGCCGAGAACTCTTTCCCGTCAGATCTTGGGTGAAATTCTAGAACCTAGGGTAGAAGAGATATTTAGCCTCATTGCTCGCGAGATCTATCGTGCTCAAATGGAAGAAATTGTCACTTCCGGTATTGTCATAACAGGCGGATCTTCTCTATTGGAAGGTGTTAGCGATGTGGCCGAGTCAGTATTCAGCCTTCCCACACGGATAGGAAAACCTATGGGAATAAGGGGATTAGTAGATGTGGTTAATAATCCTATGTATGCCACTGCCGTAGGATTAGTCATATATGGCGCCAGGTCCGAGTCGAAAAAGAAATTCAGGATTCGCGACAAGAATATCTTTAATCGGGTCATGAGCAGAATGAAGAGATGGTTTAAAGAGATCATATAACGTGAACCAAAAAGACAGGAGGTGCAATTATGATATTTAATTTCATGGAAAGCGAAAAATCAGCAAAGATCAAAGTGATCGGAGTAGGCGGGGCTGGAGGTAATGCCGTAAATAACATGATTGACTCCAAGTTTAATGGAGTAAAATTCATGACAGCCAACACAGATGCCCAAGCCCTAGAAGTGTCAAGGGCGCAGATCACACTTCAAATTGGAGAGAAACTAACTGAAGGGTTGGGGGCAGGAGCAAATCCTGAAATTGGTCGCCAAGCTGCCACAGAAAGCATAGATGACATCAGAGCTGCCTTGGAAAACAGCCATATGGTTTTTATAACCGCTGGTCTGGGCGGTGGAACCGGCACCGGCGCTGCTCCTGTAATTGCAGAAATAAGTAAGGAGATTGGTGCTTTAACCGTAGCCGTCGTAACCCTGCCTTTTGGTTTCGAGGGCAAAAAGCGCATGAAACAGGCCCAAGATGGCATAAATGCCCTTAAAGAAGTGGTAGATACAGTAATTACCATTTCCAATGATAGGCTTCGCAGTTTGGCATCCAAGAAGGCTACTATGTTGGAGATGTTCAAAAAGGCGGATGAAGTGCTCCTTCACTCTGTAAAGGGGATAACAGATTTAATTATGATGCCAGGCCTCGTGAATCTTGACTTTGCAGATGTAAGGACCATTATGTCCAAGGCAGGTTTGGCACTTATGGGCACAGGTGTGGCAAGTGGGGAAAGCAGAGCATTAGAGGCTGCTGAAAGAGCCATATCTCATCCGCTCCTAGAGGATGTCTGCATCGGTGGCGCTGAAGGTGTGTTGATGAGTGTGACTTGTGGTTCAGATCTAACTATGGCTGAAATGACTGAGGCCTCTGACCGGATTTATAACGAGGCTGGTGAAGAGGCGGAGATTATTTGGGGTACAGTTCTTGATGACAGCATCGGAGATGAACTTCGAGTTACAGTTATTGCAACCGGCATACAATCTGAAGAACAGGAAAAGACAAAATTTTCAGGAAAAGTACGTGACATCACAGAGGCCGATCTCCTTGGAACCACGAACCTTGACGAACCGACTTTCATTAGAAGGCAAAAAGCGGTGGGGGAAGGTACTGGAGCCCACTACAAGGGGTACAGAGGAATCATAATGGATCACAATGATTTGGATATACCCACCTTCATGAGACGAAAAGCGGATTAGTACATGAATGGCTAGAGCTATATGCCACGCAAGGCTAGAGCAACGCATGAAGAGTTCCTGAAATCAGAAAGGGGAACTATAAAAAAGGATTGGCGAGACAAAATCCGTGTTGCTCTTGTTTATCCGAACCTCTATCACGTTGGGATGTCAAACCTTGGTTTTCAAAGTGTATATGGTCTCATAAACACTTTTGATGACATTGTATGCGAAAGGGTCTTTCTCCGTGAAGGGGAAAACAGGACAAAAGAACCGCCTCGGTCTATAGAATCGGACAGAAAACTTACTGACTTTGACATTATTGCTTTTTCCACGTCCTTTGAAAACGACTACCTAAATCTCATAACTATCCTGGCAGAAGCCGGTGTCCCTCTATTATCATCTGAGCGTCTCCCACCATGCCCTCTCATTATTGCAGGAGGGGTGACCAATTCACTTAACCCCGAACCTTTGGCGCCCTTTATAGACTGCTTCATAATTGGAGAGGCAGAATCAATCCTGCCAAGTTTTTTCGATACTTACAGAAAACATAAGCGAAGAGATACTTTTCTGAAAAGCTTGGCCATAGAGGTTCCAGGAATCTATGTGCCTGCTTTTTACGGTGTTAGTTATCATGCTGACGGCACCATCAGAGAGTTTTTCCCAAAAGAAAAATCCCCCGCCAAAATCAGGCGGGTTTTTTTAGAAGATCTTTCGTTTCATAACACATGCAGCACTGTTCTTACCCCACACACTACCTTTGGCGATACATACCTTATAGAGGCGGCACGAGGGTGCCCCCATGGATGTCGATTTTGTGCCGCCGGCTTTGTGTATCGCCCACCACGATTCAGGACATCGGCCCAACTGGAACGTTCCATGGACGAGGCTGCCCTTTATGCCTCAAAAGTAGGCCTTGTGGCTGCCGCAATAGCCGATATTCCCTGCCTGGAGTCCTTTTGTTCTAAGGCTATCTCGAACAAACTTCAGGTCTCTTTCAGTTCTCTAAGAGCAGACCTTCTAACACCGAATTTTGTGGACCTTTTGAAACATACAGCCGTAAAGACTGCCACCATTGCCCCTGATGCCGGGTCCCAACGGATGCGTCGTGTAATAAATAAGGGAATCAGTGAAGAAGATATTTTTGAATCCGTCGAGATGCTCGTGAAAGCGGGCATATTAAACCTAAGACTCTATTTCATGGTAGGTCTTCCTGGTGAGACCATGTCTGATGTGGAGGCCATCATAGCCCTTTGCAACAGGATCAAACATCATTTTTTAAAGGCCAGTCGTCCAATGGCAAGGCTTGGTCAAATAATAGTAAGCTTAAATTCTTTTGTGCCAAAACCCTTTACACCTTTTCAGTGGGTGCCTCTGGAAAACATCAAGGAATTAAAGACGAAGATCAGACATGTACAGAAGGGATTAAGGCGGGTGCCTAATGTGCGGGTCCATGCGGATCTTCCCAGGTGGGCCTATATACAAGCATTGCTCTCGCGTGGAGACAGGAGAGCAGCAAAATTGCTACTGCTGGCACACGCAAACAACGGGAACTGGGCTAAAACTCTTAAAGATTCTATCATAAACCCTGATTTCTATGTCTACAGGAAACGCTCTGTTGATGAAATCCTTCCCTGGGACTTTATTGATCATGGGCTGAAAAAATCTTTCCTACTAGAAGAATATCAAAAGGCATTGCAGGAGAAAAGTACCCCGCCGTGCAATATAGGTCAATGCAAGGCTTGCGGTGTTTGTACGTAACAGGTCATTGTTCTAAGACTTTCTTGATGCTTTGAGAGAGTTCATTTATGTGGAACGGTTTTTGGATGAATCCATCACACCCTCGTGCTAATATCTCCTGTGCCTGACCCTCTTTGCTATATCCACTGGAAAGAAGAACCTTGATATCAGGATTGATCTCTTTGACCATGTCATAGACATCGCCACCGTTTATCTCAGGCATAATCATATCCAGAATGACAAGATCTATACTCTTATGATTGCTGCGATAGGTTTCGACTGCTTCTTTACCATCCAAGGCAGTTAAGACACCGTAACCCATAGCTTCAAGAAGTTCCTGCCCAACTTCAATGATCATCCGTTCGTCATCAACTAAAAGAATGGTTTCAGTACCTTTCGGAATTTCCCCGCAAGATCTGTCTTCATCATCCCGATCATATGTTTCGATTGTAGCCGGGAAATAGACCTTAAACGTCGTACCAACACCTTCCTCGGATTCTACGTCAATATATCCGTCATGACTCTTGACAATTCCATGTACAGAAGCTAACCCAAGACCAGTACCTCGCCCCATATCCTTTGTGGTGAAGAAAGGTTCAAAGATACGCCCCAAAGTCTTTTTGTCCATTCCTGCACCTGTATCACCAACCGTTAACTCCACATACCTGCCAGGTTTTGGTTTATATATCTTTGCCTGCATCTGTTCATGGGAGGTATTACGGGTCTTTAAGATGAGACGTCCGCCGCCGGGCATGGCGTTTGCCGCATTGACATAGAGATTGAACAAGACCTGTTCGATTTGGCCCTTGTCAAGCTTTGTTGTATACAATTTATCACTTAGTTCCCGTTGTATAACTATCTGTTTCCTGGTTCTTCTAAAGGTCTCTGCTATTTCTTCCACCACAGTATTCAAGCTGATGGGCTTTACTTCATATTTACCTTTTCTGGCATATCCGAGAAGTTGGTTGGTTAGTTTTGCGCCGCTTTCCACCCATTGCTCAATATTGATAAGCTTGTCATAGAGGGGATGAGTGCCATCTATGTTAAAAAGGATTAAGGAAACGGTGCCCTGTATGGCCATGAGCAGGTTATTAAAATCGTGGGCTATGCCGCCCGCAAGTGTGCCGATGGCCTCCATCTTTTCTGCTTGCCGGAGTTGTGCCTCCATACGCTTTTGTTGGGTAACGTCATTGATGACTATAAGTGTCTTGCCTTGCTCATCTTTCACAGGTGAAACATTCAGGGTAATATCTTTGCCCTTAACTTGCAGTGCCGGGGTTTGCCGATTCTTTTCTAAAGATATGTTTTCCGTATCTAAAAGTTTCTCTACTTGATCGCGGGCTTCGTCTTGAAAAAGCTCTAAAAAATACGAACCCAGAAGTTTTTCTTCCGGAACCTTTAAAAGTGTCAAGGCCTTTGGATTGGCATAAACAACCCTCGAATCATGACTAAGCTCGATAATTCCCTCCAGCATGCTCATCATGACTACTTCCAAGTGATTTTTGACTGAAAGCAATTCCTTGGTAATTTCACAAAGATGGAAGTCACCACCACCCATGATATTTTTTTTAAGAACCTGCTTTGTCGCTGAACTTCTCTTTTCAATAACGCTAAGCACATGTTTTGCCATTTGCGAAAACGGCCCTTTCGCTATACACGCATCGGCCCCAAATTCGGCGACATCAACCGTTTGCTCTGCAACAATGGCGGAAAGAATAACAAGATAGACATCCCTTAATTTCGATATCCCCCGAATCATCCGGCATAACTTGCTTCCGCTTATATTCGGCATAACTAGATCGACAAAGGCCACATCCGGCGTATAGTCCTTCAGAACTTCCAGCGCAGCAAGGCCGTCTTCGGCGGTTTGAACCTCATAGCCATTCTTTTCAAGAAGCTGTGTCATGAATTTTAGTATCACCGGATGATTATCTACCACTAATATCTTTTTTCTTCTCGTCCGTTTCAATTCTTTTTCCCCACAACTCTGTTTCTCCCCTCTTCTTTTGCCTGATACAGATATTGGTCAACCTCTCTGATCAGCGCTTCCGGAGAGACCTTTTTGGTAACAGATGGGTCAAAGGTTACCACACCAAAACTGGCAGTAATATCGAAATCAGCCCTAGTAGTCTTCTTGGCCAATAAGTTTCTCAGCCTTTCAGCGACTTTTAAAGCACCTTCAGCGGATGTTTCGGATAACACAATCAGAAATTCCTCGCCTCCATACCTGGCCACCCAATCAACATCACAACGGAGGGTCTCCTTGAGAGCATCTGCAACCCTTCGTAACACTTTGTCTCCAGTTAGATGCCCAAAGGAATCATTAATCCGCTTGAAATGATCAATATCACACATGATCAGGGACAAGGCATGATTATATCTTTTTGCCCTCCTGACCTCCTCAGGCAGGCGGGTCATCATGTAACCGCGGTTAAAGACTTGTGTTAGATGGTCTGTGATCGACAAAGTCTTGATATCCTCGTTCGCCGTTCTCAAAGATCTTTCCAACTGCAAGATCCGCTTGCCGGTCTTGAGCCTGGCCATAAGTTCAGCATTATGAAATGGCTTGACAAGGTAATCATCGGCACCTGACTCCAGGGCTATGACAATGTCATTCTTGGCATCCTTCGATGTGAGAAACACAATGTAGACATAGTTCTCGTAAGCATGATCCCTTATGGCCTTACACAGCTCGAGACCATTCATCCCCGGCATCATCCAATCAGTTAAAACCATCGGGAAAAAGGTCTCACTAAAAATATTAAAAGCCTCCTGTCCATCTTGGGCGGAAACCACTTTGTGCCCAGCTTTCACAAGGGACTTTTCTAAGAGCCCCCTGGAAACAGGGTTATCTTCAGCTATCAATATAGGGAAACTGTTATTTGAATCTTCGGTCATACCTTCATTCGAGCCTTAGAAACCACGTCCTTTGGGTGTGGATGTTTACGTACCTGCACCTGTTGGATTATCAAGTGAGTCGGGTTCATTTTTCTTGAGTGCTTCAGTAATCGCCGCGAGGTTACCCTTTATTGCGTTGGCACTCTCATGGGTTCCTTCCAAGACATGATTCCGGGCATTCATCTCAATCTTGGCAGCAAGTGCTTGCGCATCGCTAAAACCAAGACCTCCGGCCGCCCCCTTAATGGAATGGGCCGCTTCTATCACTTGCTCTGAAGCCCCGGAAGAAAGCGCTGACTCCATCTTGGTCAAATCGGAAGCGCTAACTTCCAAAAACACCTCTACAAGCTCAATAAATTCCTCTTCTTCCAAGTCCAAATCTGATGCCAACCCCCTAAAATTCATACCAGCCTCCTTTTAAAACACCCTGTTGCTTGTAACCTCAAAAACCTGTTCTTTTTTGGCAGACCTTTGTGGCGACCAGGGCCGCTTTTTTCTATACCTGCCTCTGCCGGAAGGCCTTAAAGAAGCTAAAGCCACATCTTTCAGCCAATCGGGTACAGGCAGTTCGTAGTGCAATATGACCCGAAGCGCCTCTTCGACGGGAATCTTCAGATTCTGTCCAATATGAAAGGCCTTGATCTCGCCTTTCTTGATCCAGTTTCTGACCGTCTGCCGCGTAACGCCCAGTAAGGAGCCCAGTTCCTTGGTTGACAAAAACTTTTTATTCATATCTATCCCATGCCAAACAACTTGTACCTTTGTATTGCTTTCTTGATGGAAACCGTCTTTCTTGATCTTTACCCATTTTTCCCGTTTTCCCGATTTTTTGCAAGGTAGATGCCAATAGTAAAGCAACACACAGATTTTAATGACATGACGGCTAAAAGCGCACTGGAAAGCTTTTCGTGTTGAAGCTACTGAATGACGAAATAGAGTTTCGTCAATTCGTTGACATGCGAATCGCCGAAATTTTGACGTTTTCCCGACACTGACAATATGCGTTAGCACAAAAAAAGGCCCTGTTGGGCAGCTCCTCTAACAGGGCCTAAAAGGAGGTGTGAAGAAAGGAAAGGAGGAGAAACTTCAACCTCACTTAGTTGTTTATGCACGCAACTAATGTGCCACTTTGCTTTCATCACCCCATAATTTCCTACTCCCACATTACCATCCGGTGGGCTTTTTGCCATACTTTTAGCTCTTTAAAATTTCTCATCGTCCCTAATATCTAACTGCTAATACCTGACCGCACGGGTCGAAACTTCTTGACTTTTTATGGTCTATTACCGACAATTATTAAAAGCCAACTAGTGTCCATCCATAAATGGCATCTTTTGGCCCAATACGGCGTTCTCCAAGGGTTTTCATCCTCGACGCAGCGCTACTGCGACTGCGGTAAAAACCCTTGTGCGTCCTTGTCTTGGGACAAAATCTACCCTTTCTGGACGGACACTGATTTTATAAAGGAGTATCATGTTCATAATTGGTTATTTTCTTAATGCTCTCGGCACAGTTTTGGATTATGCTTTATTCTTTTACATGTGGATCGTTATCGCACGCGCCGTGCTCTCGTGGGTAAGCCCAGATCCATATAACCCCATTGTGCGCTTCATTCATAATCTTACGGAACCGGTGATGTACCCTATACGACGACGGTTTCCAATGGGCTTCGGCGGCATTGATTTTTCGCCTATGATTTTGTTACTTGCAATTATCTTCCTTCGCGCCTTCGTAGTTAATAGCATGTTACGAATGGCGGCAAGCCTGATGTAGGGAAAGAATCCAATGGCCAAGATTGACGCATTTTTTCAATTAATGCACGAGCAAGGTGCCTCTGACCTTCATCTTGTTGCAGACCAACCGCCAATGCTTCGAATCGTTGGCGATATGGAACGCGTCAAGTATTCTATTCTCGACAATGACACACTCCGAGCCATGCTCTACGAGATCACACCTGAAGACAAGGTTAAGATCTTTGAGGAAACTGGAGACGTCGATTTTGGATATGAGATTCCAGGACTTGCCAGATACCGTGCAAATTATTTTATGCAAAAAAATGGTGTTGGAGCAGTATTTCGAGAAATCCCTGACCAAATCATGACCGCCGAACAACTGGGGCTACCGTCCGTGGTATCAAAACTGGCCTCTCTTCCCCGTGGTTTGGTATTGGTCACCGGTCCCACAGGAAGTGGCAAATCGACCACCTTGGCGGCGATAATTGACCAAGCCAACAGGACCAGGAAAGATCACATTATTACAGTTGAAGACCCCATTGAATTTGTGCATGGAAGCCAAGGATGTATTGTCAACCAACGTGAAGTGGGGACTCATACGAAGTCATTTTCAACAGCCCTAAGAGGCGCCCTCCGTGAAGACCCCGACATTATTCTCGTAGGAGAAATGAGAGACCTTGAGACAATCTCCCTAGCCATAGAGGCTGCTTCCACGGGCCACCTTGTTTTCGCGACGCTGCATACAACTAGTGCTATTAGCACTGTTGATCGAATGGTTGAAGTCTTCCCAGCCGATCAACAGGCCCAGATCCGTTCAACTCTGGCAGACGGCTTGAGAGCAGTCTTAGCCCAAGTGCTGTTCAAGCGAATCGACACAAAGGGCCGCTGTGTGGCGCTTGAAATTCTGATCGCTACCCCCGCGGTGCGTAATCTTGTGCGGGAACGTAAGACGCACCAAATCCCCTCTATGATACAAACGGGGAAAAAGTACGGTATGCAACTTTTGGATGACGCTATTATGGAACTCTATAAGCAAGGTCGCATTAGCGTAAATGAGGCTTATGCCAAGTCTAATGATAAGAGCAGATTTCGCTCCTTGATGGAAGCGCCCCCCACGGATTTTACCGAGGTATGAGAAAACAAGAAATAGAACATATTATGACCAGGATGCTCGACTCTCACGGCAACGTGTCTGACCTTAACATTACAGTAGGGAAGCCATTCCAGGTCGAAAGTGACGGAGTGCTCTATCCGGTTGACCTGGATCCATCATTTAAGGCACTGACCCCCTTTCAAACAGAGGTTTTTGCCTTAAACCTTCTAAACCAAGACCGGCGTTTAACCGAAATCCTCTTAAGAGAGGGTTCTTGTGACTTGTCTTATCAACTCCCAGGCAAGGCCCGTTTTAGGGTTAATATCTTCGCCCAAAAGAGTAATTATTCTATCGTACTGAGAAAACTGGAAACAAAGATTCCCACATGTAGAGAGCTCAAGCTCCCCGGTGCTTTTTATAAAATGGCCGAAGAAAAAAATGGCCTCATTTTAGCAACAGGGGCTACAGGAACCGGCAAATCTACTTCCCTTGCGGCATTGCTAAATGAGATAAATGAAAAAGATTCAATCCACATAATAACACTCGAAGATCCTATTGAATATGAACACCCCCACAAGAAAGCCACATTTAACCAACGAGAAATGGGTGTCAATTTCGACACTTTTGCCAACGGGCTTCGTGCTGCCTTGCGACAAGCCCCCAAGTTAATGATGGTAGGAGAAATGCGTGACCGGGAGACTGTAGAAATTGCTTTAAACGCCGCCGAAACCGGCCATCTGGTTCTGTCAACCCTCCACACAGTTGATGCCGGACAAACAATAAACAGACTCCTGGGTATGTTCCAGACTGAAGAAGAAAACCAGATCCGGATCAGGTTGGCCGATACAATGCGCTGGATTGTCTCACAAAGACTCCTTCCCAAAGAGGGTGGAGGCCGTGTGGCTGCATTTGAGGTTATGGGGACTAGTTTAAGGGTGAAGGACAGTATCCTTCATGGCGAGTCGGAAGGAAAAACCTTCTACGAAATCATTGAGGCCGGCCAAGCCTTTGGTATGACCACCTTCGATCAATATATCATACAGCTTTATGAACAGGGACTTGTCAGTGAAAAAACCGCATTGATCTACTCGTCACGAAAAGCTATGGTGGCACGGGGAATTGACCGGATAAAGGCCAAGCGTGGCGAGAAGACTACAGATATTGAAGACTTGGAAGTGGACCTGGATTACCAAAAGACTCAGGGGCGAGGGAACTAACGAGCTACATGGAGGTTATCTGTCAAAATTGTAACGCCAAACTCAGCGTTGCTGATGAGAAGCTGCCGGCCGGGCAGGTGGTTTTCTTGAAGTGCTCAAAATGTGAAAAAAAGATCCCAGTCGACACAAGATCTAACATGCCGGAAAACCCTGAAACCAAAGGTCTAGAAACCATCGTTCGTGAGGTGGACTCTAAGGCTTACGATGCCTCTGAGAAACCATTCGATTATCTTGTGGAAGGAGAAATAATCGCCCTCCTCTGTGAACAGGAACCTAAGATACGACAAGGCATAGGCAAGATCTTGAAAAGCATGAATTACCGCGTGGTAGAGGCGGTTTCAGCGCGAAACGCCCTAAAATACATGCGTTTTCATACATACAATCTAGTTGTTGTAAATGAAATGTTTGAAGCCCCTAGTGCCGATTCAAACCACATAATCCAATACTTGGCGCAGCTTCCCATTAGTGTTCGGCGCGATGTATTTGTAGTCCTTTTCGGGAAAAGCTTCAGAACCATGGATAGTATGATAGCTTTTAACAAAAGCGTAAATCTGGTGGTAAACATGCAAGACTTGGGTGATATCGCAAAGATTCTCAATGGGGCCTTGACGGACCACGAACATTTTTACCATGTCTTTAAGGAATCGGCGAAGAAGGCGGGACACGCTTGATGTATTGTTTTCAAGTTGGGGATGGGTCAGAACTTGACATCTCAGCTTCAGCACATCTTTGACCGATGCCTCATTCGCAAATCCCTCGAAAGAGCTTGCTATAGCGCTACAGGTTGCGCCTGACGGCTTGGAAACATCACACCTACCGTATGTCTGTGGTCTTACTCAATCAGATCAGTCAAATCTAACCCAAATCTGAGCGTCAATTCTACCAAGTTATTTCTGACCCAGCCCTAAATGGGGACATACAATTCCTATTTTGAGCTTCCTTACAACACTTTGGCACAATTTCTGCTATGCTAATAAATAAAGAAACGAAAAACGTAAACTTTTAAACATTCGAATCAAAAGGGGGGATCATGAATAAGGGGTATACGGCCTTACAACTAATCTTCACGGTAGCCATCATACTGGTTTTGGCAAGCATTTCTTTATTAAGTTACCAGAAAATCCTTGAAATGAGCAGAGAAAAAGTGTGCGCAACAAACCAGCAGGCTCTAACCAATGCAGTGGAGGCCTATATTAGCACGAATTATGTAATCCCGGCTGTGTTAGGTGATCTGAAATTAAAACATCTTGAAAAGGGATACGCACAAGTAATG
>MAVP01000014.1:0-12483 GCA_001751075.1 Desulfobacterales bacterium S7086C20
GAACTTACGATGGCGGCCAGCTATTATGATAATGGTATGGCCGATCCTGCCACCTTTTCTCTTTTTATTAGAAAGTACCCACCCGGACGATCCTATTTTGTGGCAGCAGGTCTTGAAGACGTGCTGGAATATGTTACAAATTTTCATTTTTCTAAAAGCGATCTTGCCTATCTTGACAGTACCGGGCTTTTTTCGAAACAATTCCTTGCCTACCTCCAAAGGCTCCGTTTTACAGGCAATGTTCGTGCAATTGAAGAAGGCGAGATTTTTTTTAATAACGAACCGATCCTTGAAGTAACCGCCCCCATCATAGAGGCTCAGATCTTAGAAGCCTTGCTGGTAAACACCGTCAACCTGCAATCAATTATTGCCACGAAGGCGGCTCGATGCGTGAGTGCGGCTTCCGGTCGCGGCCTTGTTGATTTTTCTCTCCGACGGACCCACGGAATTGATGCCGGCCTCAAGGTAGCCCGTAACAGTTACCTTGCCGGATTTGTTGGAACGAGTAATGTCTTGGCCGGAAAACTTTACGGGATCCCCATTTCAGGTACAATGGCCCATTCATATGTCAGTTCATTTAAAGATGAGTTGGAGGCATTCAGGGCCTTTGCCCGTTCTTTTCCAAAAAATGCGGTCTTACTTATCGATACTTATGACACTTTGAAGGGTGCACGGAATGCGGCGATTATTGGAAAGGAAATGGCGGCCTCCGGTGATAAGCTGTCGGGGGTGCGTCTCGATAGCGGTGATATGGCAAGTTTGAGTCGAGAAGTCCGAAAGATCCTGGATGAAGAAGGCCTTCATGATGCCAAGATATTTGCCAGTAGTAACTTTGATGAATACAAGATCGAAAAAACCATTAAAGAGGGCGCCAAAATTGATGCCTTTGGTGTTGGAACGAAGATGGGTGTGTCCGCCGATGCCCCATATCTTGATGTAGTCTATAAACTTGTTCAATACTCGGGACGGCCTATCATGAAATGGAGTACAGGAAAGTCAAATCTCCCGGGTGAGAAGCAGGTTTTTAGAAAAACCGACGGCAAAGGGCGCTTTAAAGAAGATATTCTCGGGCTGAAAGATGAAAGCTTCGGCGAAACAAAATCGTTGATGGGAGAGGTTATAAGAAATGGAAAATCTCTCCGTTCCCACCCGTCGCTTCAGACTATTCGTGACAGGTTCAGAGAGAATTTCTCCCTCCTCGATGAGAGGTATAAATCACTTCAAGACCCTCCCATCTATCCCGTGAAGATTAGCAATCGGTTACAAGAATTATACGAAGGGCTATGTTAGTGCTTGTCACTCAATCAAGAAAGTCAAATTAAAATTCAACGATTCGGCTATCGATATTTCTTTCTATTCGATCATGTTTCTATAAAGGCTTCATATACATTACGAGCGGCTTTTTGTGTCATGCCAGGCACCGCCGAAAGGTCTTCAACAGATGCCGCCCTAATACGTTTAAGGCTTCCAAAGTGCTTTAACAACCGGCTTTGGCGCCTTTTTCCGATTTCTGGAATATCCTCCAATGCCGAGTGACGATATGTCATCATTCGGCGTTTCCGCTGATATGCAATTACAAAACGATGGGCTTCGTCTCGAATTCTCTGCAAAAAAAGGAGTACTTCCGGCGCCTTTTTGAGGCCAATCGGATTCTTGCGGCCCGGTTTATATACTTTGTCTTCCGTCTCACCTTGAAGTGTTTCTCCCTTGGCAATGCCGATTATGTCAAATGATTCGTAAAGCCCTAAATTTTTAAGTGCTGTGGTTGCCATGTTGAGTTGCCCTTTGCCTCCATCTACAATCAACAGATTGGGTAACGGGGATTGTAGATGTGTTTTCTTGTACCGTCGTTTAAGCACCTCTTTGAGCATGCCGTAGTCATCGTCTGCAGATGCGGTCTTAATACGGTATTTCCGATAATCTCCGGGGACAGCCTTTCCCCTTTCGAATACGACCATTGCGCCGACACCCTCTGTCCCTGCCATATTGGAAAGGTCAAAGCACTCTATCCGTTGGGGACGTTTACCCAAGGCAAGTCGTCTTTGAATGCGATCCAGCATCCCTTCTTCAGTCAGGATTGTGTTAATACGTTCTTGCAGGCTTTTTTTAGCATTTTGCATTGCCATTTGGGAAAGCTTTGCCTTTTCTCCCCTTTTCGGAATCAGGATATAGACTTTTTTACCCTTGAGTTCCCCCAACCATTCCTCAAGCAGTGTTCTATCCGCTGGGGCACAGGGCAGGAGGATCTCTTTCGGAATAGACGGGGCGTTTTCATAGTACTGTCTTATGAAAGAAGATACGACCTCGCTATTTTGGGCGACGGTTTCCGGAAAATAGTATGACCTATTGCCAAGCAGGAATCCTCCCCGGACGAACAAGACCGCGATCAAAACGTTTTTTGCCTGTCGGGCTATCCCGACCACATCTCTGTCCTTAAAATCTGCGGTTGCAACCACCTGCTTTTCCAAGGTGTTTTTAAGAGCGAAGAGCCGGTCCCTGTATAGCGCTGCCGATTCAAAGTCCTGTCGGAAAGCTGATTTTTCCATTTGACTCTTCACTTGTTGGATCAAATGGGGTGTGCGCCCTTTGAGAAACAGGATAACTTCATTGACTATGGCTGCATACTGTGACGGGTCAACAGGTCGGCTACACGGGCCCAAACACAGTCCCATCTGATAATTGAGACAAGGTCGCTCTCTTCGTTTCGGGGTGTTTGTCCTGCACTTGCGAAGCCTAAAAGTCTGATGTATCAACCTTAGGGTTTCTTTTACTGCACCGGCGGAGGAAAATGGGCCAAAATAGATTGCCCCGTCTCTTTTGAATTGCCTTGCAATGGTTAGATTGGGGTATGGGCTCTTGATATTGAGGCGGAGACAAGGATAGCGCTTGTCATCTCTAAGGATGACGTTGTAATGAGGGCGGTGCCTTTTGATGAGATTCGATTCTAGGAGGAAAGCCTCCTTTTCGCTATTGGTTAAGATGGTGTCAAAATCTGCAACCTTCTTGACCAGTATAGCTGTCTTTAGATCCCTGTGTTCAGGCTTGCTGAAATAGGAGGCAACCCTCTTTTTTAGGTTTCTTGCCTTGCCCACATAAAGGATCTCGCCTTTGGCATCCTTCATGAGATACACACCCGGTCCAGCGGGTAGGCTCCGAAGCCTTTCCTTGAATTCGTCTTTCATCGTGTAATCCGGGTCGATGATGGAGGTAAGTTCTCAAATGGTTTTACCGGACTCAATCATCTGGGCCAGCGTGGTAGAATCGAGCTTGTCGCGCATCGCCTTTGTAGCTTCTTCCCAGAGGTTGCGTGTCAAACATTCCTTTGATTTCTCACATACCTTGGGATCCTCCACACAATTGGACAGATTGATTCCCCCCTCAAGGACATCCACGATTTCACCAACCGTAATCTCGTGGGGAGCCCTTGTGAGCATGTGGCCACCCTTGGGGCCTCGAACACTCGTAATGTAGCCGGCCTTTTTTAATGGAATGACTAACTGTTCCAAATACTTAACCGACACATCAATCCGCTGTGCGATGTCGCCTATCTGTACAGGACCGTTGTCATAACGCTGTGCCATATCAATCATCATCCGTGTTCCGTAGCGACTTCTGGTTGACAATTTCATATTGTTATCTCCTCATCCTCATTGTCGTCCCCGTGCCTTCCATGCAATCCCCTTCGACCCTCCCGCCACTCAGGATTGACTTCAAAACACGTATCGTAAAATTGCTAAGGGAGGGCATCATAATCCCAAAGCAAACGCCCGGTAACTGAAACTCGAATCGTGGAAATGGGAAAACCCACAGCCACCGTAACTGTAAAAAATGGCTGGTTGAAGTCTTTTCGTCAACACGTAACTTTTTTTATTTGAACGATTTTTCCGCAGATGTTTTTTCTTGACAAGGAAAAATAACAATGCTATCTATACTAATAGCGTATACATTGTGGTTGTATGTTTGTTATAGGTTTAGTAATACTTTCTTAGCGCTGCGTATGTGTTGATATGAGTAATACCATTATAATGAGTTACCTTGCTACCTGCACTAATAAAGGAGGCTATTATGGCAAAAAAGGTTCTTGTGGTTGATGACGACCCTGAAATCGTAAAGTACATCATAAAAATCCTCGACGACAATGGCTACGAAAACTGTTCGGCCTCAGATGGCTTAGAGGCTATGGACAAACTGAAGGCAGAAAAACCGGCCCTTATCACCCTTGACCTTGAGATGCATGAAGAATGGGGACCTCGCTTCTATCGCAAGCTCACACAGGAGGAAGAATACAAAGATACGCCCATCATCGTAGTCACCGGATTGTCCGGTGGGCAGTACGCTGTTCGAAAGGCCGTGGCAACCCTGAGTAAACCTTTCGAGCCTGAAGAGCTGGTGAAAAACATCAAAAAGGCGATCGGTCCCCCGGAATAGCCAACAAACGTCTTGATTGTCAGTTCACTTTCCGGAGGGGCAAGGCCGCATACGGATCGTTTTGACACCCCTTTTGCGGCATCTCCACTGGCGACCCTCCAGAACTTGGATCACATGCCTGCCCCCCTCTCTTGTTATGAGTCTTGGCCCCTTCGGGAAGCGTCTTGGGCATAAAGATACGAAAGCGTGCCCCTTCTCCCGGCTTGGAATCAACCTCTATGGCTCCTCCGTGCTGTTCAATGATTTGGTTCGAAATAAACAGGCCCAGGCCGGTTCCCTTACTTCCCTTTGACGAAAAAAAGAGGGTAAACATATTCTCTCGTGTCTCGCGGTCCATCCCCATGCCATTGTCGCGAATCTCAAAGATGATCCGGTCTCCGTCTTGGCCGACCCTAAAAATGATCTGATGCTCCTTGGCTACTTTGTCCTGCATACATGCATCCATAGCATTTTCCAGGATATTGATCAGTGCCGAACGCACCACGCTGGCATCAACTTCAAACTTACCCAATGAATGATCAAAGTCTCGCACAAAACCAATTTCCGTGTCCTGCAGTTTCGGTTCCACAGTGGAGGCCACCTCATCAGCAAAACTCAACACATCGACATGTTCCCACTTCAGATCCCGTTCCTTTGCGTAATACAAGATGTTTAAAACCATGCTTCTAACGCGATCAACCATAATCTTGACCGTTTGCCAGCCCTCGGTGATATCTTTCTCGTTCTTCTTTGAAATACCTGAGTTGAGTATATACATACCACCATCGAGGCCGGTAAGCAGGCCCTTAATGCCATGGGACAAGGTGCCGATGAGAAGACCCAACGATGATAAGTGGTCTTGCAGCTGGCGAATTTGAGTTATGTCGGTGGACATCTCCATTACTTGAGTAACGTTTCCAGTCGCATCCTGTATGGGAGCAGTCCATATCAAGACGTTATGCTGCCGACCTTCCCGGGATGTAACAACCATCTCTGCCTGGTGTGACTGACCGTCTTCAAATGTTTTAACCACGGGACAATCACGACATGGCTCTTCACGATGTTTGTAGACCTCATAACAATGCCCTCCTACTCCGCGCCCGAAATCCTCCTCAAACTTTCTGTTGGTCGCTATGAGCCTCAAATCTCTGTCCTGAACTGAAATGTAGCAAGGCACCTCGTCGAAAAGTTGCTGATACCTTTGCTGGGTAGTACGTAACTCATCCTGAAGACGCCTGACCTCGGTGGCATCGACGGACATCTCCAAGACCAGTTCAACGACCCCGTTCCTGTCTCTGATGGGTGTCGTATGAACGATTACCGGGATCTCTCCGCCATCAGCGCCTGTCAAGGTCTCTTTGATCCGCTGGCTCTGACCTGTTTCAAAGGTCATGCGAATATGGTCTTGCTGCTTGTCTGGGTCTGTACCCACAAATACTCCCAAGCTGTCTTTTCCTATCCGGTCCCCCAGCTTGCTCTTATACAGCTCGTTGGCTGCAACAACCTTGAGGTTCTTATTGTGTATTGAAACCAGACATGGCATTTCATTTAGATATTCTATGCCACCGGCTAAATCCCCTGCAAGGCTCCCCAAGGCTGAGGAAAGCCCCATAACCGTCTGAAGGGCCGCGGTCGTCCGCTCGGCTTCGATCAATCTGGCCGACTGTTCATCGACAAGTTTCTCAAGGTTTTCCGTATATTCCCTAAGTCTGGATCTCATCGACATTCTTTCATGAGCCCTTTTTAGGGCAATCCCCAGGATATCATCGTTGATCGGCTTGGTTACAAAATCCGTGGCCTCACGCTGAAGACTCTTTATGGCCAAATCCATGTCACCATGACCGCTAATCATAATTACTTCCGTGTCCGGGCTTTCCTTCTTAATCTTGTCCAGCAATGCTACGCCGTCAATGCCCGGCATTCTTATGTCAGTCAAAACAATGGGGGGGCGAATCTGTCTGAAAACCTTCAGTGCTTCTTCTCCATTATGAGCCGTAAACACGTTATATCCCATATCAGAAAGTGTTATACCCAAAACCTTGCGGATACCCTCCTCATCGTCTACCAACATTATTTTGTCTGCCATACTGTTTATCCCTTGAAATCACATATCATTTCGCCAAACCACAACGGCGGGACGAGCCTTCTGCTCATTTTGCCGATTACACATGTCGGAAAGACAGGCCTACATCTCCCTAGGCACCTTAGCTAGTACCCATCCACGAATAGCTTATAAAATAATGGGCACTGGCGTAAGTTTCCACTTCAGAAATGAGCAATTTTTTCTCTGAGCAAGGCCGCACAAGGGTTTGCGCCGAGACGTACTTTTCGTACGTCGCAGGCGCAAAACCCGCGGAGAACGCTGCTCAGAGGAAAAAGGGCCATTTATAGATGGAAACTAGCTAAAGACCCAATCTATTCGCCGATGGTCTTGTTGATTACGTCCAGAAGTTCCAGCAGGTTGAATGGTTTTAAGAATGAGGCGACCGCCCTTTCCACGGGTATATACGTCTCCCTCCGGCCACTCTTAACGATCAGCGGTATCTTCTTGAATTCCTCGACTTCGGTAAACATCCGGAAGAACCTTGAACCCCATTCATCAGCCAATTGCAGATCCAGGATGATCAGATCCGGTTCTTCCTTGTGCACCGCCTCAAATCCCTCCACCCCATCCGATGCCGAACACGTATCATAGCCATGGCGGCTCAAAAACTCTGCGAGCATACCGGCGATCTTCATGTTGTTGTCAATAATCAAGATCTTCTTGGCCATAGTATACCTTTTGTCCTAGTCCCGCTGCCGCCGGGTATGGGAAAGTATGTCACAGGCGGGCGGGTTGTGGTTCATCCCTCACCACCCAGGGTACTGTGAATCACCTCAAGGAGTTCTTCGGGTTCCGGCGGTTTTTCGATGTAGGCAGCAGGTTCCGGAATGCGTTCTCCTCGATATTGGTTCAATACGGTTTGAGAATGAAAGAATGTCTTCTTAGCCACGGCAGAAACGACGATAACCGGAATATCCTTTAATTCAGGATCATCTCTTAACTTACGATACATCTCTATACCGCTCTCTCTAGGCATCATGACATCCATGATGACAAGGATGGGCTTGTGCGTCTGCGCCAGTTCCAATCCCTTGACACCGTCTTCAGCCGCCAACGGCTCAAAACCACTCGTTTCCAACAAGGTGGTCATGAAGTTTCTCATATGTAGTTCGTCATCAACGACAAGTACTTTCTGTTCCATTCTCTAAGCCTCACTCGCGGCCCCTGTGTGATCCATGGGAGCGAATCTGATCACAAATTGCGTCCCCTTCCCCGGATCTGATTGCACTGCGATATCACCTCCGTGCTCATCAACGATCTTCTTGGTTGTCATAAGACCCAACCCCGTACCTTTCGTCCCTTTCGTACTGAAAAAGCTTTGAAACAGCTTGGGCATCATTTCTTCCGTGATGCCACAGCCGTTGTCTGCCACTTCATAGCCCGCTCGATACTGCTCATTGCCGGGCGCAAAAGATTTCAAGACAACCCTGCCGTCCCTTTCCGCACAGGTAATATCTGCACAGGCATCAATGGCGTTGGTAACTAAATTCGTAAGGCACCGGTGCATGCCCTCGGGGTCAAACCACACATCAGGCAGATCTTCGTCCAGGTCCGCCTCCAGGGCGACCCCATACTCTTTGGCCCGAGGACCCATCAGTGCCAAAACCTCGCGGGCAACGCCGTTGGGATCATACAACTTGTAATCGGGTATCCTCTCCTTGGCATAGTTCAACAAATCCAGGGCCATGGCCCGTATTCTGGCCACGTCTGTTTTCACCATGTCCCAGCCTTGACGCAAGTATTCATCATTGCCCAACTCCATCCCCTTCTCGACAACAAAGACCCCCCCTCGAAGACCACCAGCAATGTTCTTGATGGCATGGGCCAGGCCGGCGACGGTTTGCCCCACAGCGGCAGCCCGTTCCGTTTCCACCAGCTTGGCGGATTGCTCCTTGACCAGTTTTTCCAGGTTTTGGGTGTAATCCCTAAGCTGCCGTTTCATGGAAATCTTTTCATAGGCCCTTTTCAAAGCAATTTCCAACACATCGTCGTTTATCGGCTTGGTGACAAAATCCGTGGCCTCATACTTGAGGCTCTTTATGGCAAGATCCATCTCTCCATGACCGGTAATCATGATAACTTCCGTATCCGGGTCCTCCTTTTTTAGACGTCCTAAAAGTTCTATGCCGTCCATACCAGGCATCTTGATATCCGTGAGAACGACAGAAGGCTTGGTCTCTTTGAACACACGCAAGGCGCCTTCACCATCCTGTGCCGTAAAAACATCGTAGCCCTTATCGGACAAAGATATCCCCAACACTTTGCGGATACCTTCTTCATCATCTACGAGTAGTATCTTTTCTTTCACATTCATTCGCCCTAAGATACATGTGTGACCGGAGTAAGCTGGGGAAGGAAGTTGCGAGGACCGAGTAGACCGACATACCACGGCATTTAACCGCCCGTATCTAGAGACCTTTGCAAAACTCCCCTTTTTGCCCGATTGAGCGCTATGCTTCACTTCGTGTCTGTGTCAGGCTCAAATTTTAATCCTCGAAATACTCAATGTATTCCTGCGGTTAAAATTTTCGTCTTCCTTGAACTCAAACAAAAATTAGCATTTTCCAAAGGTCTCATATTGCAATACCCCTTGGCTACCCTCTAGTCAGATTCAAACAAGACCCTGTCCTTATCAGAGACCTCCAATCCCAGAGCCGGAATAATCTTTCGCTTGGTTTCCATATGACAGGGCAAACCTTTTTCAATACGGGAGACAGTGAAGGGTGAAATCTGAGCCTTTCTCGTAAGCTCGGCTTTTCTAATCAAGAGGGATTCCCTCAATTGTTTCACCGAGTTCTTCCGTTGCATACTCCGTCCGCACTTGCCGGCCTCTTCTCACTTTTCCAAAAAACAACGCTGGCAAGATCTTTAGAAGTGTTCAGACTAGGGCTACCGGCTACCCAGTGTCAACAATCTGACATACTACTCGTATTCTTATACACACATATTTGAAGAAAAAACTCTAATTATGTGGAATTATAATGAATTCCCCGACTGCAGTACTATGGCATGAATTGTGCTGATCAAAAAAACCGGTTTAGTGTTTCCGTCTTCAAATCGCCATCATGTTGGCACAAGGCGGATGCGCTCGGATATTATTAGATGAGCTAATAATGTCTGAACGGCGTTCCACACTGTCGGGAGATCAAAGATGAATAGAAGCAATACGAGAAAAACAATTGCCTTGGTAGCACTATTCAGCGCGATTATTATTGTCGTTTACATGCTAATGCAAAAGAATACCAAGGATTTTGAAAGCACAGTCATCAATCAAACACAAAAGCATCTCCTGACCATCGCCAAAACACAAGCCAAACACATCGAAGATCTGTTCGCTGATATCTATGCCGAGCTAGAAATCCTTGCTTCAAATCCGACTGTCCAGAAGAGAATCAGAGAAAATCTGGGAGCAGATGAAATTCCTGAGAGAGCGTATCGTCCCGCCAAGATTGCCTTTGAACATATGGCTAATATCGTTGGTTCGCTTTACAGAATTGATTCAAAAGGCATAGTGCAAACAAGACTCCCATTTGAAGGAGAAGTGAGGGGAAAGGATTATTCCAAAAAGCCTGGAGTCAATTTCATATTGGAAAATCATGGAATCCGTTCCGGGCATATAACAAGTCATAAGCATATCAGCAAAATATTTACTCCAAATTCAGGAAGAAAAGCTATCTCTGTTAGTGTCCCTATTTTGGAAAACGAGGCGTTTATAGGCATACTGTATGCCATAGTCTACCTGGATATGGTTGAGGATATCATTAGGTTTGTCGAAGCAGGTGATCGGGGTTATGCCTGGATGATAGACGGTACCGGATTAATCGTGGCACACCCCAAAGCGGAGTACGGGTACATCGGCACGGACATAATCGCAAAAAGGAAAAAGGCATTCCCGGGTTATGATTGGTTTGATCTCAAAGATATTGTTGCAAAAATGACCAAGGGCCAAGAAGGCGCTGGTGCCTATCACTTGGCATGGTGGGATGATGGCAAGCTTCAGCTTACGAAAGAACTGACCGGCTTTGCACCAGTTAGAATAGAAAATGAGTTGTGGTCGATAGGTGTGTCGATGCGCTATGACGAGGTTTCAGGCCCTGTCAAGGCACATGCCAGAAAGCTGGGCATAATTTCGGGACTCTTAATTGTCATACTAATTACTATGGCCGCGGTGTTTTTGAAACTCCAGAGAAATAGAACCAAGCTCGAAATTATGGCGCAATCTGCTGATGAGCTAAGTTCGATAAATAGGCGACTGGAAGGGGAAATTATCGAACGCAAGCGGGCTGAGGAAACATTGAAGGAGAGTGAAGATCGCCTAAAGACTATATTGGATTCAATAGAGACGGGGGTTGTGATCGTTGATGTGGAGAATCATGTAATTGTTGATGCCAACCCCGTGGCTGTTGAATTGATTGGTGTCCCAAAAGATAAGATAGTCGGTCGCATGTGCCACAAGTTTATCTGTCCTGCTGAAGAGGGTGAGTGTCCTATCACCGACTTCGGAGAGACCTTGGACAAATCAGAGCAGGTGCTATTAAACGCCAAAGGTGAGAGCATACCCGTTCTCAAAACTGTGAGTGAGATGACTCAGGGTGGGAACAAGTATCTAGTCGATAGCTTCATCGACATCACCAAGCTCAAGCAGGCAGAGGAGGCACTGCGTGATAGCGAAGAGGAATCCCGCAACACCAGCATGGACTTGGCGCTGGGCTTATCTGAGGTTTTCGAGGCGTTGAAAGAGATTTCTTCAGGCGACCCTGACGTAAAGATAGCCGAAGGTTCAGAACTTGAATTGATTGCCAAGTTAAAACATATGGTCAACATGACCGCAATAAACATGGGAGAGATCATTAATCTGTCTCATGAGTTTGCCATGGGTCTCGCTGAGCACTTCGATACATTGAGCAGGGTTTCAAAAGGTGATTTGAGTGCCCGGGTGTCTGGCAGTTCGCAAGTAGACCTGTTGGAATCGCTAAAGAACGTAACGAACCAGATGATTGAAAGTGTATCTGAAGAAATTGCCCAGCGAGAGCGGGCGGAGCATAAAGCAGAAGCAGCCAACTGTGCCAAGAGCGATTTCTTGGCCAACATGAGCCACGAGATCCGCACCCCCATGAATGGGGTAATCGGTTTTACGGACATGCTGCTCGATACCGTGCTCGATAATGAGCAGAGCGAGTATGCCGAGACCATAAAACGAAGCGGCGACGGGTTGCTGGCCTTGGTCAACGATATCCTTGATTTTTCCAAGATCGAGGCAGGTCAGTTGGAGTTTGAAGCAGTTGACTTTGATGTGGAAGTTACGGCCTATGATGTTTGCGAGCTGATTCGTCCAAAGCTGGCAGACAAGCCTGTTGAGGTACTGTGCTATATCGGCGATAAGGTGCCCGCTTATGTGAGGGGAGACCCGTCACGGCTTCGCCAAGTGCTCTTAAACCTCATGGGCAATGCCGTCAAGTTTACCGAAACTGGTGAAATAGAACTCTCAATCGACATCGAGGAAGAACACGATGAGAGTGTAAAGCTTTGTGTCAGTGTTCGTGACACAGGAATCGGCATCCCCAAAGACAAGGTAGACACAATCTTTGAAGTATTTCAACAAGCCGATACTTCCACGACCAGAAAGTACGGTGGCACTGGTCTAGGGCTTCCCATTTGCAAAAAAATCGCACAGGTAATGGACGGTGATGTGTGGGCGGAAAGTGAGCCAGGCAAGGGAAGCACCTTTCACTTTACGGCTTGGTTGGAGAAGGCTGAAGGCAAACAGCCCAAAAGACTTGCCCCGGTTTTGCTCTCGGGCAAGAAGGTGCTCATTGTTGATGACAATGAGCACAACCTGACTCTCCTAACACACATTATGAAGTCAGCAGGTATGTGCGTAGTTGAGCTCACAGGTGGTGAGGAAGTCTTGCTAACGGTCAAAGGAGCCTTTGAGACCGGGGAACCCTTTGATGTTTGCATTTTGGATATTC
>MAVP01000014.1:12583-30816 GCA_001751075.1 Desulfobacterales bacterium S7086C20
TGGGAATCTGTTCAGGATGAAAGGTAATTACCGTATAATATATGGTGTATGCAAGCATTTTATCCCCGGCATAACAATGAAAGGACTTTACAAAAGGGAAAGAATTTCGTATAAGGCAGCAATCTCTTAGCGGTGCTAGGCAGGTTAAGGGTCCTTGGAGATCGATCATTTGATGATGTGCAAAACCTTACGACGGCATGAAATGTGATCACAGGCCCTGATTATTACTCAAAATATTTGCTTCTCTGGGGGGACTCATGGGACGAAAGACTTTGCTGCAATCAACAAAAAAGAAATCAGAAATCAAAAAAGGCGAGGGGGTAAAAAAGCGAAAAAAGGCTGCCCCGGCAAAGACTACATCAACCAAGCCTGAGGCAAAGGCAAAAAAGAAAAAGCCTTCTTTGAAAGAGCTGATATTTAAAAAGTTCGATTCTGCAATGCCCGAAAAACCACCCAAAGGGCCATCTGCCAAAAAAGCTCCTAAAAAACTGCCGGAGGCGCCGCCTTTTGTCTCGGCAGGTGACAAAAAGGAAACCGAGCGGATCAGGGCTATGCTTTTTAAGCAATTTGATCTTAAAGAAACGACAACGCGAGAAACAATGAAAAAGGAGGCTATCACGCCTCCACCTCCCAAGGAGACTGCGCCGGGATATGGTAGTCCTGCCCCGGTTTTCCCGGGAGGATCAGGACGATCAGGCCCTATATCCAAGGGATTGGCATTCGGGATAGGGATTGCAGCCTTTCTCATTGCTATACTCATTGGGGCAAGCTCTTCAAACACAAACAATTTCTACCTCAAGGACGATAACGGGGCAGTGCAGATATGGAGAGGGAAATTTGCTCCCACTGGAGTGGAAAAGGTTGTGAGCATTAAAGGGATGAAAGCCCCAAAGCCCATTAAGGATGTCTACTCGAAAGACGAGGTTTATCCATTGGTCTTCAAGTACTTCGAAGACAGGGCTGACGCAGCTTTGGAGAACCCGCAAGGCCCCGATTTTGCTAAGATCAAACAATATTTATATCGGGCGTCATCATATGCGCCAACAGAAGAACTACGCAAGAAGGTCCAGTCGCGCCTAAAAGATATCGATTTCATGATCCTCTTTCACAAGGCTGACGTTGCCATTGCCAAAGGAACAACGGCAGATTTAAAAAGTGCAACGGCTTATCTCAACAAAGCAACCTCTGCGGCGTCCAGCAAATATCAACGTGAGCTTATCAACAAAACGAAGACTACTGTTAATAAGTTAATAGCCGGTTTGGAAGAAAAATAATACCTTTTCTCTTGGCCAATCTGTGACATCTGCGGCATTTGTATAATCTGTGGAGAGTATCTCAAATGAAAGATGAAAATGGACTTTATTACTACCCTTTTCCCCAGAATAAGCGGGCTCGAATGTACGTTCGCCAGGACCAGGGGACCATTTGGTTTAGGCTTTGGAATGCAGACGACCCCCAAATGTGGGCGGAACACGACTGGGTTCCCTATGGCGCCATTAAGCAAGCAGCAACAATGTCCACAAGCAAGTCCTTTGACGCAAACCGCGCCTATGATATCGAGGCGGCAAAAGCGTTACTGAGGGAGTAAAACTGGTATGGCCATGCTCAACAACGAGGAAGTGACTTTAAAGATTAGCAGATTGCAAAAACCATAATTCAACATAGTCAACAACGTCTCTTAGATCCCCACAACATCTTGAGCCAGGAGTCAAAGAAAAAAGGCAGGCCATAAAGACCTGCCTTCTCTTTCGGTCCAACCTATTCAAATTGGACGCGTCTATTTTTTGCCCACGCCTCTTCGTTCTTTCCGGCATCAAGGGGGCGTTCCTCCCCATAAGATATGGTTGCCAGCCGTTTAGGGTCCACTCCCAAATTTGTCAGATATTCCTTCACCCTTTTAGCCCTTTGATCTCCAAGAGCAATATTGTAGGCGTTCATCCCCCGTTCATCGCAATGACCTTCAATAACAACGGAAAGATCCGAGTGTGTCAAAAGCCATTTAGCCTTTCGCCTCAGGTTCTCCCTTGCTTCGCCAAGGAGCATGGAGCTATCAAACTGAAAGAAAAGCTTCTCGCCCGGAAACCTTTCTGTCGCAGCAAGGTGTCGGTACTCTTCGGCGACATTTTGCGAGCCGACTGTCACGTTTGCCCCCTTAGTCACACCGGACCCGGCGGTCCCATCGGGACCGGTCCCAAACATTTTCTTAGAACACGAAACCGTGAAGACGAGTCCCAAGACTGCAAGCAAGTAAGCCAGGTTTATCAAGGTTTTTCTTGTCATAATGGTTCCTCCCTTAATCGTGTAGTCTGTGTATCTCCCATCCATAGTCATCCAGGGGGAATGAGAGTGTTGCGCGTTTTATCGGTTATCACGACGAATACCTTGAGTCCTGTTTTGGGAAATACCAAGTTAATATTTCCGAGTATAGGTCTCAGTCATGCGCTTTTGTAAATCGCAGAATTGTGTTCAGCTACTTTTTATCCTTCAGCAAAGTCTCGAGACCAGCGAACGGCCTGTGGGTAGAGGGTGGCTCTTGCTCGCCACCGGGCGTCGCCTCGTCATACCATTCCTGATCCAAATACCGCGAGTGCTCATTGTCGTGACAATAGAGACACAGTAGTTCCCAGTTGTTGCCGTCAGGAGGATTGTTATTGTGGTTGTGATCCTTGTGATGGACTGTGAGCTCACGAAGTCTCTTGCCTGTGAATTCGCGTCCGCATCGAGCACAGATCCATGGGTAAATTTTGAGCGCTTGCTCCCGATAATCCTGCTCTCGGTTGCGCCGAGCCTCGGCAATAACCCGGTCCAGCCTGTCTTTGTCTAATTGTGTCTTTTCCGACGGCATGTGCTCACCTTCGAGTGGGGTGGAATTGTGGTAGAATTGAGAATTGAGAATTGGGGTCGGGCCACACTAACTTGTTAAATATTATAGCTTTACGTTCTAAAAAATAGGTGTTTTTAGGCCCTATATCGCCCTTTTTGCCCCCAAAATGGGCACCATAAGGAATTGACGGATCCCGAAGTTGATAGGATTCTCCTGCTTCGGTGGATTTTCTTCCTAAGGGCGGTACTCCAAGTGCTGATTACCCTATCGACAAAATCTCTACTACCAACAGCAATATTCCATGTCCATTTTTCATGCAAGATGTGGTATTCTTTTCCAGTCGAGTCCGAGAAGGGTTGCTGCTGTCCGATCCACTTCCAATGGATTAAATCCCGCAATAATTTTGTTTACAGGTGGATTGCAACGAGAACCTCCAAGATGATGGTCCGCAAGTCCAATGGTTGAATCCATTAAGGATAGATCGGCACGTCGGTATCTGTTCAGATCGATAATCGCCTGGTGCATATTCCCATGAAACGCTGCCTTTTTCCATACCCCAAAATTTCCTGAATAATATTTTGGTGGGGCAAAACCCATCATATTTTTCAATGTTCCGGTCATGGTGGCCAGAGAATGGGCTTTGAGTACAGGAACGGAAATGATGAAATGAGTGAATGCGATCTCGGGGAGATACATCTCTGGAAAAACAGGGCAGTCCTTGTTTTTCAATTTCTTAAGTGGCGCGGTATTCAAATCCACAAGTGGAATACCTTCACGTATTGCCATTCTTCTGTATCCAAGCAAGTCGAAGATCTCCTCCGTTTCAAGGGACGGATCACCAGGCCCTTCGGCAATAATAATGTCCGCATTGGAACAGGAACGCACATATTCGACCACTGCTTTACAGCATTCAACCGATGTTGTGACCGGGTGGCGTGAAGCGTTGGTGAGGTTCGGTTTTATCAGGATCGCGGACTGTTTTGCAAACGCCTCCTTGGCACCGATCTTATCGAGTGTTAATGAGATTGATTCATGATAGGTACTAAAGTCGACCGTAGCTAAACTCATTGATTTTCCGGGTGATTGTATCTTCGCACAATTGCTGCGCCTGTAATATTGCCGAAGTACTCTTCCAGGCGTACGGCAGTTTCACCAGTCAAATCTCTTGCCAGACATCGTGGAACCTTGCCGACCCCGAAGTCCCATTTCCTCCCTAATGACCCGCGGGAAGAGATAATGGGAACGCCCATAACACCCCTCGAATAAAGCCGGATTTGCCAAAATAGAAATAATCTTCCGCATTTAATCCGGGACCGTAGTGATAGATACGCTCCCGCTGTAAATCAACAACAGTTGAGAACGCGTGGTGCTGGTATGTTGCCACGGGAAGATAGCCATTTAATTCATGTGCAAACATCTTAGAGCTTCCCATTGTCTTGAGATCAGAAGGCATCTGATAGGGGGAAAGGAGTATTTGTTTTCGCTTACCCGTAGATACATGAAGTATCTCTATCGCTGCAAAGCGCTGGCTTCCATCCTCCATTCCTACCAAGCGAACAACATACTCGGCATTATCAAAAGCGCGAAAACTTTGGATCATTGAATCTATTGCGGGGTAAACCATCGAATGAACTGTTTTTATTTTTGTCTTTATGATAGACATCCCGATACTCATTGTAGCTTGAGACAGCACCATACCAAATTGCATACCAGCCATCGTTCGTTCCATCCCCATAGAAGCCCGTGTCATACCATAATACATCTGGGCGTCATTTAGGTGAAGGCTGTCACCGGTGCTTCTATAATTTGCCATGGATTGGTGGTACTTTGATGTGTAATCTGCCGTATTCACAGCGCTGCTATAGGAAAATGCGCCAGCAGTCATCGCTGAAGCCTGACCACCTAATGCCTTTTGTTCCCGCATACGTTCTTCAGTTGTCATGATAGGGCAAAGGGGTTCAAAATGGTGATGGTAGACAATCTTGCCGTCTTTTTGGTCCCACATGGCCACATTCCACTCGTTTCCCACAATAACGGAATGGCCGCGGAGTAAGACCTTATGAGGTGAAAACTCTTCTTCCCATGGGAGTTTTCCCTTATACAACTCAGCGCCGTTCTTTACATCTAGCGCTATGATGCGATCTTTGATAGAGAAAAAAACAGCACTCTCACTTTCCACTATATTACCGAGTATCGGTTCTGTCTTATATCTCCATAAGATGGCCCCGGTAGCCGGATCAGCTACGGACAACGTGCAGGTCTCGGAAAACAATCCCTTTTTCGACTCAACAACGCAAACGTGTTTACCAGTGTACGCGAGTTTCGTTACATCGTCTTTGACGGCAGCACACGTCCACATTGTTTTTCCCGAATTGACATCTAAAGAAACCAACCCATCTTTTGACTGCATGTAAACTGTTCGATCAGCAGCCTCAGGCTGAGCAATTCCTTCAGCGTAGAGGTCCTCCCTTTCCCATAGCACCTCACCATCCGGTAGCCGACAGTAGGTGACACCTTCGTCGAACAACATGATCCCGTCGGGAAATAGTATGGGCCAGGCGCCCTTGTAGTTACTTTTGCTCTCCGGATCTTTTACCACAAATGTCCACCTGGGCTTGCCGGTAGAAACATCAACAGCTTCGACTGCCCTGCTTCCGGCTGAATCTCCACTAGACTCTGTGTAAAAAACAATGAGGTTGTGTTCTTGTGCTATGCTGAAGTGCCGGAACGGCTGTGTGAAGTTGCGTTGCCACAAGATATCACCTCTTTCCTTCTCCAAAGCGACAAGTTGTGCTTCAACAAACTTTCCATCTTTATCAAATTCTCTGGAGTGAAAGAGAAGTGTAGAATTGATCTCTTTAATATCATAAAGCCCGCCTGCAGAAATAATTCGGGACCATCTTTCAGTCCCGTCTCCATTATTGAGGAGAATGATTTTCACTCGAGTAAAGGTTTCCCGGCAGTAATTGGCAAAGACAAACTTCTTAAACTCTTGCTGTAACTCCATGGGGCTGATACATACAAGGGACCCATCCGCCAGCACATGCATACCGATTATGAAAGGCGGCTCCACATCCTGCATGAAGTTCAAATAGCCAGGTACCCGCTCCCGCCTGACGACGCCGTTTAAACCAGCTGAGCCTTCTGCTTCCCGCAGGACGGATGTTGCAGGATATTGCCAGAGCGGTCGGGGCTGTTCATGGGAATGCTTTTCAATGAGACTGGCGTGATATGTAGGCAGGTTTTTGGGTGCGCAACCAATGCACAACGCTATCCATATCATCGTAGAAGTACAAAGTGCCGTATGGATCACAAACCGAGTAAGTGACTTTAACTGATACATCGGCAACCTCCTTTACATCAGTGAGCCGTTTTTAAGGTTTCATCAAACCAAGAAAAGCTATGATCCTTACCGGAAACAGCCTCTTTAGGCATTCATTCAGGCTATTGACGGCATGGTCAAGCCCAAACCACAATTTGGCTTCAAATATAGCGCATAAACGCATGGCCGTCCCGGCTGTCTTTCCTTGCTTACGTGGGGGGCAATTTGAGGCTTGGCCGTCCAGATGCGGTGCCACACCCAGCGCAGTTGCTCCCAGCCCCGTTGGCCTCTCAGCCTGTCTACTGCAGATTCCTTTGGATAGAAACAGGGTGGTTCTTAAGATGTGTCAAAAGGAGCCCGGTTATGGTCTTTGCGTCCTTGATCTCGCCTTTTCTAATCATCTCCATGGCGGTCTCAAAAGAGGTGATTTCCACATCAAGGACCTCGTCATCATCGAGGTCTTGACTGGTAGGCCTAAGACCTGTGGCAAGAAATATGTAGATCTGTTCGTCAGTGTATCCGGGTGCAGGAAAAATCCCGGTCAACTCCTCCATCTCTTCGGCCTCATAGCCGATCTCTTCTACCAACTCTCGCCTTGCACATTCAATCGGCTCTTCTTGCGGTTCTAACGTCCCTGCGGGGATCTCCCACAGGAATCCGCCTACGGCATGGCGGTATTGTTTGATCAAAACGACTCTTCCATCTTCAAGCAAGGGTACCATAGCCGCAGCGCCGGGATGTCTGACGATTTCACGGTCCTTAACCACCCCATTTGGAAGGGTTATCCTTTCAACAAAGAGATCAAATATCTTGCCGCTGTACAGGTTAGTGGTCTTGTGAACCTTAACAGGCATGCAGGTTCCTTTCCCTTTTTTTATACTCATGATATGGTCTTCATAAAATAGAAACTGTGATTATGCGAGAAAAATCATCAAATACCATCATTTTCAAACGGCTTTCCTTGCTGTACTCAGAAATGGAAAGGGCTTACGACCTTACGGCAAACCAGTTAGGCCTTTCCTGCCAGAGTTGTCCTGATAACTGCTGCACAAGCTACTTTCTTCACCATACATATATTGAGTGGGCCTATCTTTGGGAAGGGATAAGGTCGTGTAACGATGAAAGACAGCAAGGGTTTCTGAGAAGGGCCACAGACTATGTCAATGAAGCTAAAGCATTGCCGGCCGAAGAGGTCAAAGTCCAAATCATGTGCCCTTTAAATGAAAACGGATTTTGCCGGCTTTATGAATACAGGCTCATGATATGCCGCATGCACGGGGTTCCGAACAGCTTTGTCAGGCCTGATGGCAAGAAGTTAAGTTTTCCGGGCTGTTTCAGGTGTCAGGAACTTTATTCGGAATCAGCAACGGCGCCTGTTCTGGACAGGACAGATTTCTACCGGAATCTCGCCAATTTGGAGATGGAATTTCTGGGGGAAAAGGCTCGGAATCTGCCAAGAGTAAGACTGACACTTGCAGAAATGCTTACGCAAGGCCCGCCGGAAATATAGCTTTTTAATAACCATGGGTATGGAGGCTTTTTCTTCCAGGCGATATCAAATATTTCCCAGGAGTGTGGCCGGATATTTATGATTTGACAAAGATTTTGCCGAGAACAAAAGGGCTGTGCTGCCAATCAAAAATATCCGGCCACTGCAAAGGTATGTGCCAACGAAGAAAGATACCGCCTTTCAGAAAAAACCACCATACCCATGGTCTATCGTATAACCCGTACTTGTTGGGAGCTTCCCCGAAAATCTAGCAAGGGCTGTTGATGATTAAAAAAAAATCTAATTCAGTATCACTTTGGTTGTTTGAAAGCCTCCTGGGGTATGGAGAAATCAAACACTTCATATCGAGTCGTACGGGAGGTTCTAGCTGCCGGCCTTGGGATTCTTTGAACCTGTCTTTCAATACGCTTGACGATGCAAAAGCGGTTCTTGACAATCGGCAGCATCTTTCGGAGGCCCTTCAGATTCCTTTAACCAGCATAACAACTGCCAAGCAGGTTCATGGGAGGCATGTAAGGATTTTGTCTCGTTCACTTAAGGGAAGGGGGGCTTGTGATTATCATAGCGCAATCAACTCAACAGACGCCCTGGTAACCGATGTGCCCGGGATTTGCCCCACAGTCCTGCTGGCAGATTGTGTGCCGATACTCATGTATGATCCGTCAAAACGGGTGGTCGGCGTTGTTCATGCCGGATGGAAGGGAACTCTTGGCACAATTTCACAAAAGACAGTGGAGATCTTTAGAAAGGACTTCGGTTCTATGCCTGAAGAGATCATTGCCTGCATAGGGCCTTCTATAGGTCCTTGTTGTTTCCAAGTTGGTCACGAGGTCATAACCCAGATTGAAAACGCATTCGGGACAAAGGAGGGCTACATCACAAAGGAATCTCAAAATGGCGGGTATTTCAACTTGTGGAAGGCCAACCAAGAACAGCTTATCCGCGCCGGCCTGCGCGAAAGAAATATTGAGTCGGCCAGGATTTGCACCGCTCATAATACCGATCAATTTTTTTCCCACCGAGGAGAAAAGGGCAAGACCGGACGTTTTGCCGCCGGCATCCTTATTTGCTAGTCTTTTTGGGGCCTACTGACCCATACCATTCAATCTGCCGACAGATGCCGCGGATCATCCTGACATCTCGGGCTCGCATCTTAATCCTGGAAAAAAACCTTCGGACATGTTGCATCCAATAGTCCGGATTTTCCGGGTTGATAAAGCTTATATTAACAAAGGTTTCTTTCAGTTGTTTGTACATTCCCTCAAGTTCATGCCGAGTGGCCAACTTGGGGGTGAGCTTCTCGGTTTCTTCCCTGCTTGCCAGAAACATCTCATAGCAAAAGAGCATGACAGCTTGAGCCAGGTTCAGGGACGAAAACTCGGCTGTGGGAATTGTCACTACAGCCTGACAAAGGCCTAATTCGGCATTTGTAAGACCGGAACTCTCATGGCCAAAGACAATGGCTATCCGGTTTTTTTGAGAAATGGTGACAAGCTCTTCTGCTAGTTTCCTGGGGCCGGATATAGTAGGCCGTCTCCTTCCGATGCGTGCTGTCGTACCCACAACATATTGAAAAGGGCTCAAAGCCGTTTCAAGATCTTCAAACACCTCCATCCCTTCTACAAGATCACTAGCAAAGTGTGTGGCCAGTTTAAGGACCCGGGTCAAATCGCAGTTGTCAGGATTTACCACTACCAACCGATTAATACCCATATTGCAGGCAGCACGGGCGGAGGCGCCTATGTTTTCGGGGTAGTGTGGTTGGTGGAGCACGATAGCAATATTGTCGAGATTAACACGCATGGACACGGCAAGGCACTTGAATCTGAGAATGTATGCTGATCACGGACCGACCAACTCAAAGGCGCTAAAGAAATAACCAATCTCGAAGGCAGCCGTTTCTCGGCTGTCAGATCCGTGAACCACATTCTGACGGCCATCTGTAGCGTAAGCTTTCCTGATGGTACCTTCTGCTGCTTGAACTGGATCGGTTGCCCCCATCATTTCACGGTATTTGGAAACGATATTTTGTCCTTCAAGGGCCACTACTACTGAAGGGCCGGAAGACATGAAATCTGTCAATCCTTCAAAATAGGACCGCCCTTTGTGCGCAGCATAGAATTCATTTGCCTGTTCTTTCGACAGATGTACCATTTTCATGGCAACGATCTTGAAACCAGCCTTTTCAAACCGTTTTATCACCTCGCCAACAAGACCACTTTGAACACCGTCAGGCTTAATAATAGATAGAGTTCTTTCATTCATGGACGTAATCCTTGATGGTTTCGTAAAAAGCTGGGGTGTTCGGCATGATTACGGTAGGCAACAATCCAGAAGAAAGGATGTGGTGGCAGGAAACAAGCCTAGTGCCCATCCATAAATCGGTATTCAGCTATCGGGTACTAGCATAAGTTTCCAATTCAGAAACGAGCAATTTTTCGCAAGATTAAGGAAATCAAGGGATTGCGCGGAGACGTACTGTAGTACGTCGCACAAGCAATTCCGCAGATTGACGCCGAGATTGCGGAAAAAGGCCATTTCTGGATGGAAACAAGCCTAACTCCAGACAAGTTTCTTTATGTTCATTTCAACCACTTTTACCGGAAATATCTGATAAACAACTTCATCGGGGGCAAACCACAGCTTTATTTCCCTTTCAGCTTCTTCTGCGTTGGCGGAACTGTGGACTACGTTCTCATAGATACCGGAGGTGGTAATTCTACCATAGGCGCCCCGGATGGTTTGAGATTCGGCCTCTTCCGGATTAGTGGCGCCGCAGATTCTGCGCATCTTTGTGATAGTGTCTTCACCATGGTAAACTAAAGCCATCACCTTTCTTCGTTGGTGGAAGTCACCCATGATGTAGCTTATGAGTTCTTCAAAAAAGGGTTTGCCTTTCAAGGCCTCATAGTGTTCTTCGGCAAGCTGCCTACTAACACGAACCATTTTCGTCCCAGCAATCTCGAGCCTGGCCTCTGATAGCCGCGACAAGATGTTTCCGGTAAGGGATTTCTTTAAACCATCAGGTTTGACCAGTACTAAGGTTTGTTCAATAGCCATTTTGCTTACCTAAAGGAAATAAGATCAACGCTCATTAAATGAAATAACATAGGTAAAAGAGCAGTACATGTCAAGATATAGTTAGGAGCTTTTCCCCAAATATGCTATTTAAAACACCTAAATACTTACCGGTGTCAACACAGGATTGAAATTGTTCTCTTGGTATGGTAAATTCATAATATGGCTCAAGAATTAATAATAAATGCTACCGATCATGAAACGCGTGTTGCCTATGTGGAAAATGGTATCCTTCAAGAGCTTTTTGTGGAAAGGCCTAGACAGTGTGACATTGCGAGTAATATTTACAAGGGGCGTGTACTTCGTGTACTTCCCGGAATGCAGGCCGCCTTTGTAGATATAGGGCTGGACCAAGCTGCTTTTATTTATGTCGCCGATGTATTGAATGACTATTACGAGTTTGAACAACTCATGCAGTTGTCCACGGATGAAGATGAGGACCAGTTGGAGGAGTTGGATCCCGGCCAACGACCTCCTAGCCTGGATGAGAGCTTCCTGATTGAAGAACTTCTTCATGAAGGTCAGGAAATCATGGTGCAGGCCTCCAAGGCACCCATTGGTAGCAAAGGGGCAAGGATTACATCACGAATATCATTGCCGGGACGTCTCCTGGTTCTCATGCCAACCACAAGTCACATAGGAATTTCGCGACGAATCGAAAACGAAGATGAACGACAACGACTAAAGGAGGCCATTGCAGCCATTAGGCCGGAGAATTTCGGTTTCATTGCCAGGACAGTCAGCGAGGGGGTGAGCGCAGAAAAACTTGCCAATGAAATGAGCTTTCTGGTCTCCTTATGGGAAGAAATCCAGAGGAAAAATACAACTGCCTCTGTACCAAGTTTGTTGCACAAAGAACTCAACGTTACACTTCGCGCCGTGAGGGATTTGTTTACTCAGGAAGTGGGTAAACTTATCATTGATTCCCAATCTGGATACGAAGAGATCTTGCAGTTTTTGGACACATTCATGCCAAAACTCAAAGACTCTGTTGAACTCTATGAATCACGAGAACCGATCTTTGATGCTTACAACCTCGAGTCGGAAATTTCCCGTGCCCTAAAGAAAAAAGTTTGGCTCAAATCAGGAGGATACATCGTTATTGAGCATACCGAAGCGCTAGTAGCTATTGATGTAAATACTGGGCGATTTGTGGGCAAGTACAATCTGGAAGAAACCATCTCGAAGACTAATCTGGAGGCAGTAAAAGAGATTGCGTACCAGATCAGATTGCGAGACCTTGGGGGACTAATTATTATTGATTTTATAGACATGGAAAAAAGTTCAAACCGCGAAAGAGTTTTTAACACCCTTAAGGACGCCCTAAAAAAGGATCGGAGTAAGACAAATGTTTTGCCAATGTCAGAGCTTGGACTCATTGAAATGACAAGGAAACGTACCAGGGAAACCCTTAACCGCATGCTTTGTGAACCATGTTTTTACTGTGAAGGGGAAGGATATCTACAGTCAAAGCGAACAATTTGTTACAATATTTACAGAGACATGCGTAGAGAGTCAAGCGAGATGACGGGGCAAAGCATTACTCTGAAGGTACACCCGGAGACGGCGGAACTGCTCCTGGGAGAAGAACAGCGCATGATAGAATCCCTGGAGAAATGGCTAAACAAAGAGATTATCATCCACCCTGAATCCAAGTTTCATTTAGAGCAATGGGAAATGTACGGGAAATATGAGTAAAAAATGGTTGACAATTGCAACCGGATCGCCTAGGTTATTAGGTTTTGAGCAAGGAATCGTGTTTTTGCGAAACTAAAGTGCCCATCCACGAATAGCTTACCAATCAATGGGCACTAGAAAGGCAATCATCATGTATGCAGTGATATCTACAGGCGGGAAACAATACAAGATCTCTCAGGGAGATACCATAAGGTTCGAAAAAATACCGGGCGAAATCGGCACCTCGGTCTCTCTTGACTCTGTTTTGATGTTTTCTGATGGAAACACTCTTAAGGTAGGCCAGCCAACACTACCTGATGTAGTAGTCAGCGGCCATATTGTAGAACAAGACAGGGCGAAGAAAATAATCGTCATGAAATATAAGCGACGAAAAGGTTACCACAGAAAGCAGGGTCATCGCCAATATTATACGGCCATCAAAATTGACGCAATCAAGGAAGGATAGGGCCTTTTTTAAGGAGGAACAAGACCAATGGCACACAAGAAAGCGGGGGGCAGCTCAAGAAATGGCAGGGATAGCAACGGCCAGAGGCGTGGCATAAAGCGTTTTGGCGGGCAGGTAGTCTCTGCCGGCAACATACTGGTGCGTCAACTTGGAACCAAAATCCATCCCGGGAAGAACGTGGGCATGGGCAAGGATTATACCTTGTTTGCCAAGATTAATGGTATTGTTACATTTGAACGCTTAGGGCGTTCCAGGAAAAAGGTCAGTATTTACCCCGTTTCCCCGTAGAGTTAAGAGTCTCTCTCTTAGGATACTTTACAAGCTCAACGCCCTCTGCCATGATCGCCTTTCTTTGATCTTCGATGCTCGATAGATTTCTTGCAAAGTCGTCATGCTTTTCTCCTGAATGATTGTTTCTAAGATGTATTTCCTTCCCAGAAGAATCGACAAGAATGAAATTTATTGATGAGGCGCTGATTATTGTTCAGTCCGGTGATGGTGGCAATGGTTGTGTAAGTTTTAGACGGGAAAAATACGTACCCAAGGGTGGTCCGGATGGAGGTAATGGCGGAAGGGGCGGTGAGGTTGTCTTAAAGGCCTCCTCGCGAATCAGCTCTCTGTATGAGTTTGATTTTAAAAAGCATTTCAAGGCCCAGAAAGGCACTCACGGGCGGGGGAAGAAACAATCAGGCAAACAGGGCAAAGATTTGGTCATTGAAGTTCCCATCGGCACTATAATACGAGAAGCGGAAAATGGTCGTATTCTGAAGGATTTTGTTGAAAACGGCGAATCCTTTGTTGCTGTTTGCGGGGGGCGAGGAGGCCTTGGGAATCAGCATTTCACATCTCCCCGAAACAGAGTACCCAGATATGCCCAAGATGGTGAACCCGGACAAACTCTTACACTAAAGCTGGAGTTGAAACTCCTGGCCGATGTGGGCATTATCGGACTACCCAATGCGGGTAAGTCAACCCTTATTTCCAAGTTCTCGTCGGCCCGACCCAAGATTGCCGACTACCCCTTTACAACTCTGATCCCTTGTCTTGGCGTGATTGAAGTAAACGAAAGAGACCCATTTGTAATTGCTGACATTCCCGGTCTCATAGAGGGTGCTCATCTAGGTGTGGGCCTGGGCACAAGATTTCTCAGACATGTGGAAAGGACACGAGTTTTGCTCCACCTAATTGATCTTGACGCCTTGACACCAGAAAACCTTCTCGGCCCTTATCAGGTCATTAATCGCGAACTTGAGTTGTTTAATCCAAAGCTTTCAAAAGAATATCAAGTCATTGCATTAAACAAGATAGACAAACCAGAAGTATCAGCTTTGGCAAGTAAGGTTATCAAGGCCTTAAAGCCTTTGAATTCTGATATCTGGGTTATTTCAGCGCTTACCGGTGAAGGGCTGGATCCACTGAAAGCCCATTTGGCGGAACTCGTAGAAAGCGCTAAAAAAGCTACTGCGTGACAGTTATTATGTTATAATCCCTTCTCTTTTTTGGCTTGATCATGAATGCAGAAGAACATACATACATACGAAAAAATTTGTTTGACTCGGTCCGGCGAGTTGTAGTCAAAGTGGGTACCGGTGTTTTGACGTATAATCAAGACCCCACGGTAAACGCAATCAGTCAGCTGGCTCGGGACATATCATGGCTTACAGATCATGGCCGGCAAGTGATTCTTGTAAGCTCAGGTGCAATCGGTTTCGGTGTTGGAAAGGTAAGACTGACAACAAAGCCGACAGACATACCACACAAGCAGGCTGCTGCTGCAGTAGGACAGCCAAGCCTCATGCTGGCCTATGAAAAGGCCTTTGGCCGTTACAAAAAAAAGGTGGCACAGGTACTCCTTACGCGAGACGACCTGTGCAATCGCAGACGTTATCTAAATGCCCGGAATACGTTAAATGTCTTATTGGGCTGGGGAGTTATACCTATAGTCAACGAAAACGATACTGTCGTAGTGGATGAATTGAAGTTTGGAGACAACGATAATTTGTCAGCCATGGTTGCACATTTAATGGATGCCCAGGCATTAATAAATCTCACAGATATCGACGGATTCTATGATAAGAACCCTCAAGACCACAAAGACGCTTCTTTGCTATCGTTGGTCTTAAAAATCGACCGCAAAATGGAACAGGCGGCCTGTGATATTCCTGGCGCCCTGAGCACGGGCGGAATGTCAAGTAAGTTACGGACCGCAAAAAAAGTGACAACTGGTGGCATACCAATGGTTATTGCAAACGGCTTAAGTCCTCACATCTTAAAAGAGCTGTTCCATGGTAAAGATGTGGGAACCCTTTTTCTCCCAAGAAGACAGAAGATGGCATGCAGAAAATGTTGGATTGCCTTTACCCTTAAGGAGAAGGGTGCTATTAAAGTAGATAAGGGGGCCATAAGGGCAATTTGCGAACAGGGCAAGAGCTTGCTTCCTGTTGGTATTACGGGTGTAAAGGGAAATTTCAGGGAAGGAGATATGGTTGGTTGTCTTGGCCCTGATGATATTTCTTTTGCCAAAGGTCTTGTAAACTATAAGGCCGCTGACATAAGGAAGTTGAAGGGGCTTAAGACCGACCAAATCAAAGACATACTGGGGCACAAATACTACGACGAGGTAATCCACAGGGATAACCTTGTAATAACCGTGGACGAGACGGGGGAACCTACATGTCAGTAGAAGAAACCATTCGCAAGATGGCTCAGAGTGCCAAGAAGGCTGCCAGAAAGATGTCCGTACTAAATTCGGACAAGAAGAACGAGGCTTTGGAACGGATCGCCCAAAAACTTGTGGAAAATGCCTCGAAGATCAAGGATGCCAACGAAAAGGACCTTGACTATGGAAAAGAAAAGGGGCTTTCAGATGCCATGATTGACCGGCTTACAGTCAACGATGCGGTTATCGAATCTATGGCGACAGGTTTGCGCGATGTTGCGGCACTACCAGATCCGGTAGGAGGTATAACGGGCATGTGGTTGCGGCCCAATGGGCTTCAGGTTGGCCGTGTACGCATTCCCCTCGGCGTCATAGGGATGATATATGAAGCCAGACCGAACGCCACCATTGATGCTGCCGGGCTTTGCCTAAAGGCTGGAAATGCCGTTATACTTCGTGGAGGATCAGAGGCCTTTCACTCCAATACGGTTCTGGGACTCATCATACAGGATGCACTTCGTGAAACCGACATACCAGAAGGTGCGGCTCAGGTAATTCCTGTAAGACAGAGAGATGCAGTGAACGCCCTATTGGTCCAAGAGGATAGTGTGGACCTCATCATCCCAAGAGGGGGAGAAGGATTAATCCGTTTTGTGGTTGAGAATTCTAAGATTCCAATTTTGAAACATTATAAGGGCGTATGCCATATTTATGTTGACAAAATGTGCGACCTTGGCATGGCAGAAGAGGTGTCATTCAATGCCAAGGTTCAGCGCCCAGGCGTGTGCAATGCCATGGAGACTCTCTTGGTCCACCAAAGCCAAGCGGAGTCATTCTTGCCGAAAATGGCAAAACGTTTTATAGGCGCCGAGGTTGAACTTCGGGGTTGTCCCAAGACCTGCCGGATCTTAACTGAGGCCCAAAATGCCACCCCGGAAGATTGGCCGATGGAGTACCTGGACCTTATCCTTGCGATAAAGGTTGTTTCTACCATGGACGAGGCGATAGAGCATATTGCCAAGTACGGTTCTGCCCATACGGAATCTATAGTAACATCAGACTATAGCCGAGCACGGAAATTTCTGCGACAAGTAGATGCCTCCGTAGTTTTGGTAAACGCTTCAACACGGTTTAACGATGGAGGCGAGCTTGGCCTAGGGGCTGAAATTGGAATCAGTACATCCAAGCTTCATGCCTATGGTCCTATGGGACTTGAGGAATTGACTACCACAAAGTTCATAGTCTTTGGGGATGGACAGATTAGAACATAGGGAGGGTCTGTGCGCTTAGGCCTTTTGGGTGGTACATTCAATCCTATTCATCTTGGCCACCTCAGAGCTGCTGTAGAAGTTCGAGAGGCATTTAACCTGGATAGGATCTTGTTAATCCCTTCAGCCTGTCCACCACACAAGGAAATTCAAGACGTGGTCAGTGCCGAAGATCGTCTTGAAATGGTCCGTTTGGCTGTTCAGGGCGTGCCTTTTTTGGAAGCCTCTGGAGTTGAGGTATCACGACCCGGAACGTCATTTACAATTGAAACCTTAAAGTACTTTCAGGATCACTTTGGACCTGAATCTTCCATCTACTTTGTTATAGGTCTCGACGCCTTTTCAGAAATTGCCACATGGAAATCATACAAACACCTTTTCCCCACTGCCCATTTCATCGTTATGACTCGGCCCGGAACGTATTTTCAGGACCTGAAGAACTTCGTTTTTGCCCATATATCAGAAGAATACAAATATGACATAAGTTCTAACCACTATACGCATCCTCACTGGTGTTCTATCTTTTGTGTGGAAATCACCCATCTCGATATTTCAGCAACCCAGATCAGAACATGTATGAGCCATGACAGCCCCATCTCCTTTCTGGTCCCTCGTATAGTTGAAGACTACATCTTAGAGAGGAAACTCTATCAATGACACAGCCCGAGGAATTGCCTCTCGATTATTATCTCAAAGCAATCCAAACTATGAAAGCCTATGATGTAGTGGTTCTTGACATATGCGGATTGGCTTCGTTTGCAGACAATTTCATCATATGTTCCGGCCGCTCTCATCGGCAGGTAACCGCCATTGCTGAATCAGTTGCGCAAGATCTAAAGGCAAAGGGTATTAAGCCCCTGGGCATAGAGGGTCTTCGAGAAGGGCACTGGGTACTCATGGACTATGGGGATGTGATCATACACGTGTTTTACGAACCTGTAAGGATCTTTTACGACCTTGAAGGATTGTGGTCTGATGCCAAGCGGATCAAGGTTGAGACCGCCTCAAGTCAGTAACTTATTTTTAGGCACTTCAGTGGCACACCAATGAAAGGGCTTCCCGAGAACATCGAACTCCTTACAGACCTTTACGAACTTACGATGGCGGCCAGCTATTATGATAATGGTATGGCCGATCCTGCCACCTTTTCTCTTTTTATTAGAAAGTATCCACCCGGACGATCCTATTTTGTCGCAGCAGGTCTTGAAGACGTGCTGGAATATGTTACAAATTTTCATTTTTCTAAAAGCGATCTTGCCTATCTAGACAGTACCGGGCTTTTTTCGAAACAATTCCTTGCCTACCTTGAAAGGCTCCGTTTTACAGGCAATGTTCGTGCAATTGAAGAAGGTGAGATTTTTTTTAATAACGAACCGATCCTTGAAGTAACCGCCCCCATCATAGAGGCTCAGATCTTAGAAGCCTTGCT
>MAVP01000015.1 GCA_001751075.1 Desulfobacterales bacterium S7086C20
TAGTCCTTGCTTGCTCCTTACCGGTATTGCTGAAAACAATGTTTCAGTCTTTTACGGTTGATGGAGCGAAAATCATGACTTCTTTGCTCCAGCTCTAAACGAATCGTGTATGCCACGGACCTCATCTTCGCAAGAGTCTAATACGGGCCTGGTGGTATTTACAGCATCCAAGAAAAGAAAGCGCTGCTTATTATGGAAACTTTTGATGATGAACTGACAACATCCTTACAGATTGCTCGAAGAGCAATCCCCAAAATGACACAACGTAAAGTGCCTCCCACTCCTGACAATTATCGCGTCTGGTACGAGTACTGTATTGGCTGTAATGAACAGTTGGCTGAAAAGATAAACAAGCTGATATCATCAGATAACGTTTTTACCCCTGAACTCAATCAGGAAATTCACAAGAAGTACTTTGGAAAAGATAAAGAGAAGAAACTGGTAGAAGAGGTCCAAAGGCAGGCCAGTAAGATACTCAAGACTATTCTTGACGATATTCTAAGCACCAATGATCTTGCTGCGGACTACGCTAACAAATTGAAGGATTATTCCAGTACTTTGGACGACGCCTCCCACCTGTCTCAGATTCAAGACATCGTTCAAGACATGATAAAAGATACTAATCAGATGGCGGAGTCAACGGTTAGGATGAAAGAAAATTTCCAAAAAGCTACTACCGATGCTGAAAACCTCAGGGAACAGCTCAATATCACGGCAAGGGAAGCTTTGATAGACGCCCTTACTGGTCTTAACAACCGCAAGGCATTTGACAAAAGGTTAAGAGAACTTCACGGGGCCTTTGAAGAGGATAAGACTCCTTTTTCAGTAATCATGTTGGATATAGACTTTTTCAAAAAGTTCAACGACAAATACGGCCACAAAATTGGTGATGAGGTGCTCCAATTTGTGGGGTCGCTTCTGTATAACACCCTCAAAGGCAGAGATTTCCCCGCACGATATGGAGGTGAAGAATTTGTTATTCTTCTTCCGGCAACCGTTCTTGACAATGCATGTATTGTAGCGGAAGAGATACGAAGACGTATGTCCGAAAAAAGATTAAAGCACGTTAGGACTGGCGAGGGCTTAGGAAGGATCACAGCAAGCTTTGGTGTTGCAGAAATCGCCTTGGACGATACTATTGACTCCCTATTAGAGCGGGCCGACAAGGCCCTCTACCTGGCAAAGGATTCCGGCAGGAATAACGTCAAGTCTGAAAAAGATGTCAAACCCAAAGGAACCGATTGATACTTCGCACTTTCCGTATCGATCATCTACATTCTCAGCCTGCCGGCACAAACCAAGACCACATCAAAAGCATACCTGGATTCTACCGATTCTATCGGCAGGAAAGTGTCAATCTTGCTGTCTGTAAAGCTTTCCATGTTTTAACCTGCTGGTTCAGCCTTCTTGTCATCGGTTATTTTGCTTGACTCGGTTCCCATGCTCACCTAATAATGGGCGCAAACTCGGCTTTATCCGTTACTCCAACACCTGGGAGGTCAATCAATGGACTGTATCTTTTGCAAGATCATCAACGGCGAAATTCCATCGGAAAAGGTATATGAGGATGACAAGGTCTTTGCCTTTATGGACATTAATCCGTTAAATGACGGACACGTTCTGATCATCCCAAAGTCCCATGCAGGTACTATCCATGAAATAGGCGAAGACGATTTCCTGGCGGTTATGTCCGCCACACATAAGCTTGCCGCTGCAGTCCGAAAAGCACTAAATCCTGATGGTATTAATCTGCTTCAACTAAACGGCAAGGCCGCCAATCAAGTGGTACCACACCTTCACGTCCATATTGTACCCAGGTGGTCTGGAGACGGATTGACCGTTTCACAGTGGGAGATCGTTGCCGGCAACATGGAAAAGGTAAAGAATGTAGCAGAACAAATCAAAAACTCCCTGAAATAAGAAAGCTGAAATAAGAAAGAATGCTCTCAATCCTAGATAATATCGGCAACACACCACTAGTGGAAATCAAACAGCTGAACCCCAACCCTAGGGTTACACTGCTTGCCAAGCTTGAATATATGAACCCCGGCAGTTCGGTGAAAGATCGAATCGCCAAGGCCATGATTCAGGCGGGAGAGACCTCGGGCGAGCTGACAAAAGACAAGATTGTCTTGGAGGCCACTAGCGGAAATACAGGTATTGGTCTTGCCATGGTATGTACGGTAAGAGGCTATAAGCTGCTCCTTACCATGTCTGAAGCGGCCAGCATGGAACGGCGGCAGATCCTGCAAGCCTTGGATGCTGAAATCCGGCTTACTCCCGGCCACTTCGGAACAGACGGGGCTATCGAAGAGGCATATCGACTTGCCAGGGAACACCCGGAGACATACTTCTTGACTGACCAGTTTAACAACGAGGCAAACTGGCAAGCCCACTATAATACCACCGGGGTTGAGATCTGGGAACAAACCAACGGCAAGATTACAATGTTCATAGCAACCATGGGGACTACCGGCACGATCATGGGTGCATCAAGACGCCTGAAGGAATACAACCCGGAGATTACCATTATCGGCGTCGAACCCTATCTCGGCCATAAGATCCAAGGCTTAAAGAACATGAAGGAATCGTATCGCCCTGAAATATATGAGAAAAGCCGTATCGACAAGAAAGTAAACGTCGATGACGAAGCCGCCTTTGAGATGGCACGTCGCCTTGCAAAAGAAGAAGGCCTCTTTGTTGGTATGAGTTCCGGAGCAGCAATGGCCATCGCCAGGGAACAGGTCAGACCCTTGAATGACGGCGTTGTGGTGGTGATCCTGCCCGACGGCGGAGAGCGCTATTTAAGTACCACCCTTTTTGCCGTTCGCCAAAAAACCAACCTAACATTCTACAACACCATCAGCCGTTCCAAACAACCACTTGTTCCCATCAAACCAGAGCGGGTGTCCATGTATACGTGCGGTCCTACTGTGTATGACCGTATGCATATTGGAGAAGCTAGGCGCTTCGTCCTGGCAGATCTCCTACACCGTTATCTTGAATACAGGAAATATACAGTCACTCATGTTATGGGCATTACCGACTTGGACGATAAGACAATCCAGGAATCTGAAAAGGCAGGCATGGAGATTAAACCCTTTACCGACCAGCACGTTGACGCCTTTTACGAAGATATGACAGCCCTTCGCATTAAGTCTGCCATCCGTTATCCCAGGGCAAGTGAACACATTGATGATATGGTAGCACTAACAACAAGGCTTCTGGAAAAGGGCTTCGCCTACGAGAAGCTTCAGTCTATATATTTTGATATTTCCAGATGCCAAGATTATGGGAAACTCTCCGGGATTAATCTGGACAAGATCAGGCTGGGCTCTACAGTCGATCTGGACGAATATGAAAAGGCCAATCCAAGGGATTTTGCACTCTTAAAACGGGCCAAACTCTCTGAACTCAAACGTGGAATCTACACTAAAACGGAATGGGGAAATGTCAGACCAAGCTGGCACATCGAATCAACTGCAATGGCTATGAAATACCTCGGGGAAACGTTTGACATCTACACAAGCAACATTGACTTTCTCTTTCCCCACCATGAAAACGAGACTGCTCTTGCCGGCGCACTTACAGGAAAACCGTTAGCCCATTGCTGGATACATACCGAACCGGTTCTCTTTGGCGGTAAAAAGGCCCATGGAGGTCACGATGCACTGCATATCTCAGAGTTATTGGACCAGGGTTACCCCGGCAAGGTTATCAGGTACTGGCTGTTATCTCACAATTATCGCAAACCTCTGCACTTTTCGCATGAAGCCCTGAAACAAGCAAAAGGAGCTATTCACAGATTCGAGGAATGCATACAACAACTAAACAACCTTAAAGGGGAAAATCCATATAGTGAATTAAACCAGCTCCTCTATGACATAAAAACCGGCTTCACAAAAGCAATGGACGATGATCTGGATATCGCTTCCGCCATGGCAGCCCTTTTTAAAACTGTGAGAAAGATCAATCGCCTGATTACAAATAATGCATTGGACAGAAACGGGGCACGTAGAATCAGAAATCTTTTTCAACGGATTAACGACGTTGTAAGTATCTTCGATTTCGAGGAACACCCCTTGGATGTCACTGCCCAAAAGCTGGTCCACGAACGACAAGAGGCTAGACGTAACAAAGACTGGGCGCGAGCCGACGAGATCAGAGAGGAGCTAAGAAACATGGGAGTCGATATTAAAGATAAGGAAACAATTTAGTCCAATGTCTTCTAAATCCGAAATCCCTACCTGTGGCAAGGCTTCGACAAACAGGCAAAATCCAAAATCCAAAATCTTATCCCCAGTCTATTTCCCATTCACTCACATTCCAACCACGGTGGTGCAACTTCTTTCGTCTTGTTTTGACCGCATTACTGTCTACCAACCGGTAAGTTCCACGCCTCATGCGACGCTCCAACCTTGGATCGACAATGGCTTTTTGGATTTCCGCACTCCTTTCCTGGAAACTACTGACAAAACAGCCCTTATGGCAAAAGTCAAGGAATGGAAGACATGGGCCCTATTGAACCCAAATACCGACTTCGCCTACTTAAAGGCAATGAAAGGCCACATTGCCCCCGTTGATCCTGTAACTCAAAGAACTGTTTCTCAAATAAAGGGGACTCTGGAAAAGACAGTAGAAGAATCCGGCAACCGTGATCTGGCCCTCCAACTCTTTCTACTTCTTGCGCAGGACTTTGATCAACAATCCATGGTGTTGCAAGAACAACTGGCGGAAATCGGAAAAGGGCAGCAGGCCTTGCAAGCTTCTTTTCTTATCGACAATCCCGAAGATGCCAATAATTTGGTCAGTGAAATGGCCTTTGGGCAACCACAAGAAGACTTAGGGGCTTTTTCGACCGAGAAACGGATGACTGCCTGGAGCCATTTATTTCAAAAGAGCCCTGCTGAACCCGTCATTTTCCTAACAAATTCCCCCTCTTCGCATGCCTTTCTCCTCGATAAAATCGAAGAAAACGTCGAGATATTCGATCTTACACTCCCCTATCCCCAAGACCCGTCACCAGCCACAACCCCACAAAAAGACTATCTTAACAAACTACTCTATGAACTGCTTACAAATCCATGGAATGATGATCTAAAAAAAAGGGCTGAAAAGGCCTCCGATGACATGAAAGCCATGGTCTCTTCCGGCAAGAGGGCAATGGGCCGGCCAGAAGAAACTGCGTCCTTTAGGTGGTCTCTCTTACCAAATATAGAACCTTGTGCAAGACTTAATCGATGCTGTGGTCTCAATGCGCACAGCAGCAAGAAGGGACCTGTCATGAACACACTGGTTGGTCTTTTTCAAGACATAAGGAGCTAACTGATGGGCCATGTCACATATCACAGAAGAACACCACAATTTATTGCTTGACGGTTTTTGATAATTAATGTATAGGACACATCTCATAAGAGACGGAAAAGATACCACGATGATCTTTTTCATATTTGGAAAAAAAAGCAGAAAGGAGGAATTAGCTCATGTTTACGCCAGCAGTAGACAAAAACAAGTGCACGGGATGCGGAGAGTGCGTCGAGGTTTGCCCTGTCGAGGTTTTTGAACTTCAGGACGAAAAATCCGAACCCGTAAACGCAGAAGAATGTCTTGGATGTGAAAGCTGTATTGAGGTTTGTGAGGCAGAGGCCATTACTGTAGAAGAAACATAATATAACCCAAGTATCAGGCTTTTGGTGCAATTGCACCTCATAAGAACCCCTCCTGTCCCAAGAGACGGGAGGGTGTTCGTTTTTTGGGGTTACCTGTCCATGGGGAACAGGATGTTTTTTTTGCAACATCATCGTACAGTCTGTCCTGCCAAGTTATCTCATATAGCCTAGCCCCTCTGCCTTGAACAATTTTGGTAATACTTTGCAGGAGGCGTTACTACTCAGGTGGGTAGGCTGAAGGTTGTTAGGAAAAACTGAAATACGGCTCATTTTGAAGCCATGCTTGGTACGAATATCGGCTCATTCTCCACCAAAATGCGTCAATCATGCTTTTTTTATTCCTTCAGCCTTCGCGCAGCGCAGGCGCTTGCGCCGCGTGCAATCTAAACAGCTTCAGCCTGACTACGCGAGTAGTCACCCTATTTCTTATTTAGTGTCTTTCTTAGCTGCCTCAATGGCGGCAAGGCATGGATCCCTATCACCCAACTTGCCACCAGCCAATGCTGCAGCAATGCCGACAGGGCCGAACAAGGCTGCACCCCCAATCGCCTTACCCAGAGTAAGGATTGTTTCCGTGGGATCGATTGTAAGTGACGGCTTGGCAAATGTGCCGGTCAGCTTAAGGGGTTTTGTCAATTGCCCGAGACTCAGGCTGAGCTTGGCAAGGCCCTTTATCCCCAGACCTTTTTTCGGGGAGGGCTTTAGGGATAAATCAAGTTCCTCGGTTTTAAGATTAGCCTTGCCACGACCAATCACAGTAACTTGATTGGTGTCCAACAGCAACGCAGTGCTTTGTGCAAGGCCTTCCTGAATATCCAACCCAACAACAAAGCAGTTGATCTTGGTATATTCCGGCTTTTTCTTGAATGGGTTTAGTAATTTCAGGAGGCCGGAAGTCAAGTCGGCGCCTAAGAGATCTAGGAGTCTTTCATCCATGTTTCCGTCTTTCATGATTACTGTTGTTTTGCCGTTAAGGCCTGCCATAAGTTGTGCCACAGAAGCCCCTTGTCCGCGGAGATCGACTTCTATGTCGAAGATTCCATCCAGGATATTCTTTACGCCTAGTTCTTCGAACATATCGCCAAGGTCTAATCCGTCTATCTGAAAGGTCGTCATGATTGTTGGCGCCTTATCCGTTGGTTCAAGCTCAAAGTGTCCGTCAAACGTGCCATTGGCCATCATGAACTCAAGGGGTCTTATGGTAAGATGTCCGTTTTTAAGGAGTATACGACCGGCAAAGTCTTTAAGGCAAAACATTGGCATTAGCAGTTGTTGGGCCTCGATTTCAATGTCAGCGTTTATCCGGTTCAATCCTTCCATCGGTAAGGGTGTCTCGGGAAAGACCTTGTTTCCTCTGGAAGCCGATTGGGCAATCTTGGCTGGAGAATCTGTCTTCTTGTCGGGTTCTCCCAGCAGTATCGGGCGCAGGTTGAGCACCTGAGATTGGAGGGTTACCGTTAATAGCGGCTTTTTAGCTTCTAGATTCAAAGTTCCTGTTCCCTCGAAACGACTCTTTTGAACTGAAGCCTTAAGGTCGGTGATTTTGTATACCTTTTCTGATGGACAAAAGGCGTGGCCGGACAGGCTGAAAGGCCCTTCAAGTGGTAGTGTCTGACCTGTTATGGGTTCCAGGTTTGCCGCGTTGTTTCCTTTGATGGAAAAATCCAGATCTATTCCTTGTATCGTTGTGAGATCTTTGACTGTACCCTTAAGTTTTATGCTGGTCAGCTCTTTTGTGCCTGCTTCGAGCTCAAGATCTGTAATACTCCATCTGCCATTATGATCCGCTACGTGCCCGGATACCTTGAATGGACCTAGGTCCGGTATGCCGGTTATATTAAAGACTTCGAAAACACCTGGTACGGATTGGCCCTTGGCCTTTGCCAAAAAGGTGATTCCTTGAAAAGAAATGAGGTCTTCAATGGACCCAGTAAGGCTTACAGTGGCCAGTTTCTCAGGGCCCACATTAAGGTCAAGATCTGTTATGGCAAGCCTGCCACTGGAATCTGTGAGTCTGCCGGAAACTTCAAAAGGTCCTACATCCGGCACGTCAGTGACATTGAATAGTTTTAGGATCTCAGGCACGGATTTGCCTTTGACGTGTGCAGTGATATCAAGGCCCGTTCCATTTAGTATGTTCGTGACGTTACCATTGACCTTCAGAGTTGAACCGGCCGTTTTGGCCTTAAGCTTCACTGACCAAGGCTTGTCAGGGTCAATCAGCTCAGCTAGCCGGCCAAATGCACCCGTGATCTCGCAAGCCTTGTTGTTATAGCTGCCCTTAAGTTTCAACTCTACAGGACTGTCAAGGCCTGAAACCACTGTGGCCTTGTCTAGAGTCAGATCGTAGACCCGATCCGAAAGGCCATCTCTATACGTGAGACGCCCTTTTTCAATGCGAATGCTATTAAAAACCAGGGGTAATGACTGAGATTTGCCTTGGGCTTCTATATGTTCCTTTTTCTCTGGAAGTCTACCCTCCCCGGCGGTTTTGAATTGAAGGTTTGATTTGCCTGACTTGTTGGTTTCAATCAGAATATCCGGTTCCACGAGGACTAAGCGTTTGATCTCAATGGTACCACTAATCAATGGAAGGATTGCAACCCGAACCTCCAGACGCTTGATTTTTGCCATCTTGGCGCGCGATCCCCATGGTGCGTTTTGAAGGCTGACATCATTTACTACGAGTGCCGGAGTTAGCCCAATATCAAGTTTTACATCACCTGCCAGGGTCAGTTCACGTCCGGTAGCATCCTTGACTGCCTGAACGGCTTTTGGCTTAAGATCGTTGAAATCGTAGCTAGACAGGATTACAAACATCGTTATACCGAGCACGGCGACAAGAACGGCAAGGATACTGAATATCAATTTCCAACGCATGAGCAAGCACCTCTTGGACACTTCATGTCCATTATTCCAACATTCCGATTGGGACGGTAAAGCATAAAAAGAAACTGGCGATGTGTCAATGGACCCAAGCTTGGGTCACATGATTTGGGGAAACATTTTTTGTAAGTTCTCAAAAAGTTCTCGTTATACGATTAATCATAAATATCTGGCCACTGCGTAGGTATGTACCAACTAAGAAAGATATTGCCTTTCAGAAAAAGCCACCATCCCCGTGGTTATTGAGAAGCTGCGTTTTTTTTTGAAATACTTGCCTTTACAGAAAAAAAGTGATAGTTTCCGCGTTTATTGCAATTATGTTATCCCACGTTATTAGCGGTTCAATCTGTAAATGATGGAAACAAAAGGAGAATTGCTATGGCCTTAGATCCAACAAAGTACAAGGACTGGCAGATTTCAGAAGATGCGGAAAAGAAGATGCCTATGCCTGAAGAGTGGCAGGAAAAGCTTGGTCTTAAGCGAAATGAGATTCTTCCTATGGGGCGGCTTGCCAAGCTTGATTTCTTGAAGATCATGGATCGTCTGAAAGACAGGTCTGATGGAAAGTACATTGAGGTTACAGCCATTACTCCCACCCCGCTGGGTGAGGGGAAAAGCACTACCTCGTGCGGCCTGATGGAAGGTCTTGGCAAGCGCGGTGTAAATGTCGGCGGCGCCCTCAGGCAACCTTCAGGGGGCCCCACAATGAATATAAAGGGGACTGCGGCCGGAGGCGGTAAGTCGTTGCTTATTCCGATGACAGAGTTTTCTCTTGGTTTAACGGGGGATATCAATGACATCATGAATGCCCACAATCTGGCTATGGTGGCTCTTACCGCCCGGATGCAGCATGAGCGCAACTACAATGACGAGCAGCTGCAAAGGCTTACCGGTATGCGCCGAATTGATGTGGATCCTACCCAGGTGGAAATGGGCTGGATCATCGATTACTGTGCCCAGTCCTTAAGGAACATTGTTATCGGCATTGGCGGTCGTTATGACGGATTTACCATGCAGTCAAAGTTCGGCATTGCTGTGGGTTCTGAGTGTATGGCCATACTTTCCATTGTTCGTAATCTGGCAGATCTCAGGCAACGCCTAGATGAGATTACCCTGGCCTTTGACAAAAGCGGCAAGCCTGTTACTACCGGTGATTTGGAAGTAGGCGGCGCCATGACGGCATGGATGCGAAACACGATAAATCCCACTCTCATGTGTACCGCCGAGTACCAGCCTTGTATGGTACATGCCGGTCCTTTTGCCAACATTGCTGTTGGCCAGTCTTCCATTATTGCCGATCGTATTGGCCTTAAGATGTTTGACTATCATGTTACTGAGAGTGGTTTTGGGGCTGACATCGGGTTTGAAAAGTTCTGGAACGTAAAGTGTAGAAACAGTGGCCTAAAACCCCATGTCTCCGTATTGACAACTACGATCCGCGCTCTCAAGATGCACGGTGGCGGTCCGAGGGTCATTGCAGGTCTTGCCATGCCTGAGGAATACACAAAAGAAAACGTAGGGTTGGTAGAAAAAGGCATGGAGAATATGGTCCATCATATAAAGACCGTGCGCAGGTCGGGCATCAATCCGGTGGTTTGTATAAACTGTTTTCATACAGATACGGATGCTGAGATCAAAGCTATCAGAGAAGCGGCCGAAGCAGCTGGGGCACGCTGTGCCAAATCAACTCACTGGGCTGATGGTGGAGATGGAGCCTTGGAGTTTGCAGATGCGGTTATTGATGCCTGTAATGAAGAAAACGATTTTGATTTTCTTTATCCTCTGAAAACAAAGCTGCGTGACAGGGTTGAGTTGATTGCCAAGGAAGTCTACGGAGCAGACGGGGTGGCTTGGACGCCTGAGGCAGAGAAAAAGGCCAAGATGCTTGAGAGTGATCCCAAGTACGATGATTATTCTACCATGATGGTAAAGACACATCTCAGCTTGAGCCATGATCCGACCTTAAAGGGCGTACCCAAGGGTTGGACATTGCCGATTCGTGATGTGCTGATATATTCCGGCGCGAAGTTTCTGTGTCCCTGTGCTGGCACCATAAGCTTGATGCCGGGAACTTGTTCAAATCCGGCATTTCGGCGCGTTGATGTGGATGTGAATACGGGAAAAGTGAAAGGACTATTCTAAGATCATTGATAAATAACAAATGGCAACTGATAAACAACAAACGATCTGGATTGCATTGTGAATAGGAAGGAAAATATGAAGGAAAAAGTCGCCTCCCCCTCGAATCCATGTGGTGCAGTCATGGTCGTGGGCGGTGGCATGGCTGGAATACAGGCATCCACGGATCTGGCTGATATGGGCTTTCATGTCTATTTGGTGGAGAAATCCTCTGCCATAGGTGGTGTTATGGCTGCCCTTGACAAGACCTTTCCGACGAATGACTGTTCTATCTGAATCTTGGCCCCCAGGCTCGTTGAGTCTGCCAGGCATCCCAACATAGAAATTATCACTTTGGCTGAGGTCAAGGAGATCGATGGCCAGGCCGGTCAGTTCAAGGTTCATCTGCTCAAGAAGCCCCGCTATGTTGATGAAGCCCTGTGTACGAATTGTGGGGAGTGCGGCCAATACTGTCCTTTGCTCGTACCAGATTCGTATAATGAATCCCTGTCGACCGTCAAGAACGTACACATCCAGTTTCTACAGGCGGTTCCCGCGGCTCCCTACATAGACCCGAACAAGTGCCTCTTCATGAGCCATGGGGTCTGTCAGATCTGTCCCTCTGCTTGCCAGAGAAGGGCCATAGATTTCAGCCAGAAAGAAGAATTTCTGACGTTGGATGTGGGAGCGGTAATTTTGACTCCGGGTTTTTCCACTTTTGACCCAGGACGACTGCCTGCCTATCGTTACGGCGATGCCCCTAATGTTGTCACAGCACTGGAGTTTGAACGAATTTGCTGTGCCTCCGGGCCTACCATGGGCGGGATCATCAGACCGTCGGACCTGAAAAAACCCGACAAGATTGCTATTGTTTTATGCGTGGGTAGCAGGGACAAGAGTTGTGGTAACGAATACTGTTCAGCCGTGTGCTGCAAGTATGCGGTCAAGGATGCCATTGTGGCCCTAGAGCATGAGCCGGACCTCGACATAACCATATTTTTTATGGATATGCGCATGTACGGAAAGGGTTTTGAGACTTTTTATCGACGAGCCAAGGCTCAAGGCGTAAAATTTGTGAGAAGCAGAGCTTCTGAAGTTCAGGAAGATCCTGCGACCAATGATCTAACTCTCAAGTACGTAACAGAAGACGGTGCGCTAAGAAAAGACGCCTTCAATTTGGTGGTGCTTGCCCACGGGCTTGAGGCTCCCAAAGGAAACAGTAACCTTGCCATGGCCACTGGCATTGGGCTCAACAAGCAAGGTTTCTGTGATGTTGAACTCTTTTCGCCCCTTGATACAACAAGAGAAGGCATTTTTGTGGCCGGTGCTTTTCAAGGACCTAAAGCCATACCCGACAGTGTCATTCAGGCCGGAGGTGCAGCAGCCTCTGCAGCAGAGGTTTTGGCACCCGCCAGGGGTATGCTGGCAAAGGAAAAAACATATCCCGAAGAGCGCTCAGACCTTGGTGAATCGCCGAGAATAGGAGTGTTTGTGTGTCATTGCGGCAAGAACATCGCCGGCGTTGTGGATGTTGAAGCAGTGAGTAAGTATGTAGGAACTCTTGCTGACGTAGTGATGGTAGAGAGAAATCTCTACTCCTGCTCATCGGATACCCAGGCTTTGATTGCAGAGACCATAGCCAAACACAATCTCAATGCAGTAGTGATTGCAGCTTGTACACCGCGGACCCATGAGCCACTCTTTCAGGACACTCTAAGGGAGGCCGGTCTTAACAAATGTTTGATCGAAATGGTCAATATACGGGACCAATGCTCTTGGGTCCATGCGCACGAAAAGGAGGAGGCCACCGAAAAGTCCAAGGACTTGATTCGTATGGCTATTGCCAAGGCTAGAGAAATTGAGCCCCTGTCTGAAGAAATCATAGATGTGGCCCCCCAAGGGTTGGTCATTGGTGGTGGGCTCTCCGGGATGACTGCGGCCCTAAGCGTGGCCCGACAGGGTTTTGAATGCTATCTGGTAGAACGTTCCTCAGAGCTTGGGGGAAGTCTCAGGCAGACCTATTTCACATTGGAGGGTCCTGACCCGCAAAAATTCTGCGAACAACTCATCCGGGAAGTAGCGGAGAATGAAAAAATCCACGTGCTTACTGGAACAGACATAATAGAAATTGAAGGATTTGTCGGGAACTTCGAGACACGGGTCTTGGAGAACGGAAAGACCGTGACAATAAAACATGGCATTATTATCATTGCCACAGGCGCCACTTCCTATGAGCCCGATGAGTATTTGTACGGTAAGCATGGGAGTGTTTTGCTGCAACAGGTCTTGGAGCAAAGGCTGGCCGTTGGAGAAGTCAACCCCAAAGACCTGAACCACGTGGTAATGATCCAGTGCGTGGGTTCAAGAGATGAGAACCATACTTACTGTAGTTCAGTTTGTTGCGGCCAGGCGATCAAGAACGCTTTGAAGATAAAGGAGAACAATCCTGACGCCAACGTGACGATTCTTTATAGAGACATCATGACGTTTGGATTTAGAGAGAAATACTACGATCAGGCCAGGGAACGGGGAATTGCCTTCGTGCGTTTTAGCCCAGAGCAAAAGCCTGTCGTAGAGGAAGTTGATGGGAAGCTCAGGGTTACGACCAAAGATCCGCTCATGGGGAAGAATCTAATCATTGATGCTGATCTTTTGGCTCTAAGCAGTGCCATGGTTCCCCATGAGAACAAGGCCCTACTTGAGCAGCTAACGGTGCCTCTTTCAGCAGACGGGTTCTTTTTGGAGTCCCATGCACAACTCAAACCCGTTGATTCTTATGTGGACGGGATATATCTATGCGGTAAGGCGCAGTTTCCCAAGCCGGTCGATGAGTGCATCTCGCATGCAAAGGCAGCCGCGGCCAAAGCAGCACTCTTGTTGGGAAAGGGACATGTGACTGCAGAACCGATTGTTGCATCGTGTGATATAAAGCAGTGCATTGGTTGCGGTATTTGTGCGCATCTGTGTCCGTACAGTGCAATCAGAATGACTAAGATGGGCAAGGTCAAGAAAGCGGAATTTGTTACAGCGGCCTGCAAGGGGTGCGGTGTGTGTTCCTCATACTGTCCTACAAGGGCAATTGCCATGGGTCGTTTTACGGACGGGCAGATTGAGCGGCAGGTAAAAGCTTTTGGGGAGTTAATGGCCAGTGTTGGTTGAGTAGTTAGTTTCCATCCATAAATGGCCCTTTTTCCTCTGCGCGGCGTTCTCCGCGGGTTTTTGCCTGCGACGTACGAAAAGTACGTCTCGGCGTAAACCCTTGTGCGGCCTTGCTCAGAGAAAAAAATTGTTTATTTCTGAATTGGAAACTTATACTAGTGCTCAACAGTTAATACCGATAATACCGATTAATGGACGGGCACTAGTTAAGTGATCGAAGGGTGGAATGGATCAAAAATGACGAACAACAAGTATGAACCAAGGATTCTGGGTTTTTTGTGCCACTGGTGCTGTTATGCGGCGGCAGATGCTGCAGGGGTGTCGCGTTTTCAATATCCGCCTAACATCCGTACGATCCGGGTGATGTGTACTGGGCGAATAGATGCTATGTTTCTCATAGATGGCTTTGTCCATGGAGCCGATGGTGTCTTTGTGGGTGGCTGACACCTGGGCGAATGCCATTACCGGGACGGTAATTACGAAGCCATAAACAAGCACAATCTGGTCACCCGCATCTTGAAGGATCTCAAAGTCAATTCCGAAAGATTGTCCCTGGAGTGGGTGTCAGCCGCCGAGGCCCCACGTTTTGTAAAACTTATCACGGAATTTACGGAACGGATCAGAAAGCTCGGGCCTCTCGGTTCTAGCGAGAACTTGGATCCTGGGGACCTAATGGTCAAGTTGAGGGCTGCCAAGATGGCTCTTGAAGGCAAACGTCTTAGAATGGTTTTTGCTAGACAGGCCAAGTATATGAAGCACGAAGGGGCTTATCGGGAGATCCCCTCTGATCATAAGCTGCATGCAGATATGGACAAGGCCCTTAAAAGCGAGATGGCCAAGAACGGATTGCTGTTATACTTGAAGGACAGTCCTCGTGAGGCGGAAGAACTGGCTGGGCTTTTAGGTGTTTCTTCTGATGATGTAGTCGCCCATTTCAAGAAACTTGAGAAGAAGGGGCTTGTAGAACCTGACAGGTTGATTGGGGCTTAAACGTCCCAACCGGTGAACAATAACAAACGATAGCGAGCAAAGTGAACAAAATGACAAATGACAAGGCAGAAGATATATTTTTTAGTGAATTGGACCCTAGTTTCAAAGATGAGGTTGCCAAGAAGATAGGTTTGGAAAGTATCAAGCCTTGTTACACTTGTGGGTCCTGTACAGGGATATGTCCTGTACATGAAGTCATTGAAGACTTTGACCCCAGGCGCATGATTCACATGATCTTGCTGGGTATGCGCAAGGAGGTGCTCAGCTCGGATCTCATCTGGTTTTGCTGTCTGTGCAACTCGTGTTTCTTCGTGTGTCCTCAGGAGATAAAATTCAGTCGAGTAGCCACGGAGCTCAGAAAAATGGCCATGGACGGGGGTTATGTGGATAAGGGGTTATTGAAAAGGCTTGAGCAAGTAAATCCCTACTTACAAGATTTGTGTCGTAGGACAATGTTTTTAAAGGTAAGGGAAGGGTTTTGTGGGTCACATACTATGCCGTGCTGGAGGAAGCACACCAAGGGTTAAATATTTTAGTTAAGGAGTCGGAGAAAAGAATGGGTTTTGAAAAAGTTGATGAGATATTAGAGAATTACGCATACAAACATGATGCGTTGATAGGTATTTTGCAGGATGTTCAGCGCCTGGAGAATTACCTGCCTCAGGAAACGCTGCAATATATTGGCAGGGAGCTAGAAGTCCCTTTGTCTCGTGTTTACTACATAGCCACATTCTACAAGTCCTTTAGCTTAGAGCCGAGGGGCCGCCATATTGTGAAGGTTTGTCTGGGGACGGCCTGCCATCTCAACGGGGCCGTGCAAAACCTGGAGCAGGTCGAGCGCGTCCTGAGTATCAGAGAAGGGGAGACAACCGAGGACAGGATGTTTTCCTTGGAGACGGTTAACTGTGTCGGTACCTGTGCGCTGGCTCCGGTTACCATGGTGGGCGAGGACTATTATGGTGCTGTGACCCCAGGCAGGGTTGAAAAGATATTATCTGCTTACTCTACAGGATCAGGTTCTGCGGAAGATGGAAAAGATTAAGAGTAGTTCACAGCTGGAGCACTACAGAGAATCAATCGTCCACAAGCGCGATGTTGGGAAGAAGGTTATCAGGCTTTGCAACACAGGATGCCGTGGGAGAGGTTCGTCGAAGGTGGCTGAGGCGTTGGAGAATCAGGTCAGGGAAGCAAACCTTGACGACAAGGTCACTATCAAGAAAACGGGCTGCCACGGTTTTTGTCAGATCGGCTCTGTGATGGTTATTGAGCCTGGCAACATCCTTTATCAAAAGGTCAAACCAAAGGATGTCCCCGAGATTCTCTCAGAAACAATTGTAAAAGGCGAGGTCCTGGATCGATTACTATATCGTGATCCCAAGAGCGGAGAAAAAATCAGGCGGGAAGCAGATATCCCTTTTTACCAGCACCAAAGCAAGACAGTGTCCCATAACACGGGCAAGATAGATCCAACGGACATTGAGGACTATCTGGCACCAGGTGGATATGGAGCGCTTGATAAGGCTTTGACCACCATGAAGCCCATGGGAATTATCGAGACGGTGGAGGCGTCGGGGTTACGAGGCCGTGGCGGTGGCGGTTTTCCTGCCGGCAGAAAATGGCGCTCCTGTCGTGAGGCCCCTGGAATTATCAAATATGTGATAGCCAATGGTGATGAGGGAGACCCGGGGGCCTTTATGGACCGAAGTCTGATGGAGGGCGACCCACACAGTATTATCGAAGGCATGATCATAGGGGCCTACGCCATTGGTGCTCACGAGGGCTTTGTTTATGTTAGGGATGAGTATCCGATTGCTGTTGAGCACTTGTCAAAGGCTATTAAGCAGGCTGAGTCGCTGGGGCTGCTGGGTGAAGACATCTTGGGCACGGGTTTTGATTTTACTATACGGATAATTACGGGGGCCGGTGCCTTTGTGTGTGGGGAATCTACGGCCTTGATGAATTCTTTGGAAGGCAGGGTGGGCGAACCCCGGGCCAAGTACGTTCACACGGTGGAAAGCGGGCTATGGGACAGGCCGAGCACGTTGAACAATGTAGAGACGTGGGCCAACGTGCCTCTTATCATTAATCGCGGAGCACAGTGGTATGCTGATACCGGCACTGATACGAGCAAAGGAACTAAAATATTTTCCCTGGTGGGCAAGGTAAGAAATACGGGCCTCGTGGAAGTGCCCATGGGTATTAACCTTAGCGAGATCATCTTTGACATTGGCGGAGGGATAAAAAGGGACAAGAAGTTTAAGGCGGTTCAAACAGGCGGGCCTTCGGGTGGGTGTATTCCCATGAATAAGATAGACATGCCTGTGGACTACGACAGTCTGAAGCAATTGGGTGCCATCATGGGCTCGGGCGGCATGATCGTCATGGACGAGAACAACTGCATGGTGGATACGGCCAAGTATTTCATAAATTTCCTGATGTATGAATCATGTGGCAAGTGCGTACCGTGCCGCGAGGGTCTCAAGCAGATGCATGAGATATTGTCGAATATCTGCGAAGGTCATGGCCAAGAAGGAGACCTGGAACTGTTGCAAAAGCTGGCTTCCTTTATGGTGGATGCTTCTTTGTGTGCCTTGGGTGGCACAGCGCCAAATCCGGTGCTGAGTACGATTAGCTATTTTAGGGATGAGTATGAGGCACACATATTTGACAAGAAATGCCGGGCCGGTGTGTGCCGAAATCTGTTTGACTACTATATTGATGAAAAGCTGTGCAATGGTTGTACATTATGTCGCGTGAAATGCCCTGAAGAGGCTATTTCCGGAGAAAAGAAGAAGCCTCATGTGATAGATGAGGAAAAATGTATCAGGTGCGGTATATGTTTCAGCCTGTGTAAAAAGGAGGCAGTGTTAGTAAAATAAGATGATGGTTACATTGACTATAGACGGACAGATTATTCATGTGGAGCGGCATACCCCTATTATCGAGGCGGCCAAACAGCTCGGGATCTCCATCCCCACGCTGTGTCACCATGAGGGTTTGCAGCCCTTTGGATCCTGCCGTTTGTGTATTGTCGAAGCGTTCCGGGGAAACCGTTCCAAGCTTGTAACATCGTGCAACTACCCTGCGGAAGAAGGGCTGACAGTTTTGACGGCCAGCGATCGGGTCCTAGAGACACGCAAGATGGTCATGGAACTGCTTCTGGCCAGGTGTCCTGATGTGCCAGGGATTCGGCGGTTGGCCGAAAAGATGGGGGTCGAGGCGGTTGGTTTCAAGAAAAAGGGAGATCAATGGTGCATATTATGCGGTCTGTGCGTTCGTGCATGTGAGCAGATGGTGGGTGTTAGCGCCATCAGCTTTGCCAGCCGGGGTATTGAGCGTGAAGTAAAAACACCCTTTGGTATGGAATCAGATGTCTGTATTGGCTGCGGCACCTGCACCTACATCTGTCCGACGGGTTGTATAGAAATGACAGGGGATCCCGGCCCCCCAGGGCACCGGGTGATGGATATGGGAGACCTTGCGTTGGGGAGCTGTTCGAACAATCACGATTGTGAAACTTGTGATATTGACCAGGGGTTTCTTGATAAAATGAAACGTGCCATAGAAAGTGTTCGTTTATGATTCTAGGCGGGAAAAGGGAGGTTTGTCATGGCAGCAAAGCTAATTAAGGGAGCAGAGATCTCCAAGCAAATCCGTGAAGAAATTGCAGTGGAAATCGAAGAACTGAAAGGAAAGCATGGCTTAACACCAGGATTGGCCACTATCTTGGTGGGTGATGACCCCGGTTCAAAAGTGTATGTGGGGCAAAAGGAAAAAGCTTGCGACAAACTCGGCATTTATTCGGCCAGGACAGATATTCCTGCTGATACTTCTGAAGAGGATTTGCTGGGTCTGGTAGAGAAGTTCAACAACGATCCAAAGATTCACGGCATTCTCGTCCAACTGCCCCTGCCAAAGCACATTGATGCCACACGTGTGATCTATGCAATCGAGCCTGACAAAGATGTAGACTGTTTCCATCCTGTTAATGTTGGCAAGCTGATGATCGGCACAGCCCGCTTTCTACCGTGTACGCCTCACGGGATTATGGAGCTGCTGAAACGTTCAGGCACTGACACTTCGGGAAAACATGTAGTCGTGGTGGGAAGAAGTAATATCGTAGGTAAACCCATCGCGAATCTCATGTTACAACGTTCCCCAGGAGGAAATGCCACTGTAACACTCTGTCACACAGGGACAAAAGATCTGGCAGCCTTTACCAAAATGGCGGATATCCTCATTGTTGCCATTGGTCAGCCAAAGGCAATTACTGCTGACATGGTCAAAGACGGGGTTGTAGTAATTGACGTGGGTGTTAATCGTATTGGAAAAACTCCCGAGGGGAAAGGCATACTCGCCGGCGATGTAGACTTTGACTCAGTCCAGGAAAAGGCAGCCGCCATTACACCGGTACCTGGCGGCGTGGGTCCGATGACCATTACCATGCTTATGAAGAATACTGTGGAGGCAGCGAAGGCAACCATCGGTACGAAGTGAAGAGTGAATAGTAAATAGTGACGAACAACGATCCATATTGGAGGAAAAAGGATGGCGAGAAAAATAATCCCTTTCACGCAAAAGGCTGGATGTCAGGGCATCTGTTGTGAGGCAAGCACCAGCATTTTGGAACAGGCGGCTAAAGATGGCGTAAAGACCTATGTGCAACGCATGGAGAATATGTCTGCTCAACCCTGTCTGTTCGGCCAGGGTGGCACGTGTTGTCGGAACTGCTCATTTGGCCCGTGCATGTTGATCGATGGTGTTGCCGAATCCGTTGGCATATGCGGGGCAACGCCTGCCACAGTTGCTGCACGCAATTTTGCCCGCATGGTTGCCTCAGGGGCTGCGGCCCACATGGATCACGGGCGTGAGACTGCCCTCACCTTCTTGGCTACTGCCAAGGGAGAGACTCCCTTTGAGATCAAGGACGAAAAAAAGCTTCATTTCATCGCCGATCTCTACAAGGTCAAGACCGAAGGCCGCAGGAAAGAAGATATTGCCATTGAACTGGGAGAGAAGATCTTGGCCGAATTCGGTCAGCAGGAAGGGGCCCTTGTGATGACCAAACGAGCTCCTGCCAAACGACAAGAGCTATGGAAAAAGCAAGGGGTGATTCCACGAGGCGTTGACCGAGAGGTCGTTGAGATCATGCACCGTACCCACATGGGGACTGACCAGGATTACCGCAACCTCATCTTTCAGGCTACACGCTGTGCCATGGCAGATGGCTGGGGCGCCTCTATGATAGCAACGGAACTCCAGGATATCATGTTTGGCACCCCCGTGCCTCTTCGCACGATGGTGAATCTCGGGGTGCTTTCCGAAGATCATGTCAATATTGTAATCCATGGCCATGAACCCCAGGTGCCGGAGGCTATGGCTATTGTCTCCCAGGAACCGGAAATCGTGGCTGCAGCCAAGGAAGTTGGGGCCAAGGGGATTAACCTGGCGGGGGTTTGCTGTTCTGGTAACGAGATATTGATGCGTCGGGGTATTCCCATTGCGGGGAGTTTTGTGCAGCAAGAGGTGGTAATTGCCACTGGGGCAGTTGAGGCCATGTTGGTGGATGTGCAGTGTGTCATGCAGGGTCTGGCAAACGTAGCAAAATGTTTTCACACGGAGCTGATTACGACTTCGCCACGGGCCAAGATCGAGGGTGCCACACATATCGAGTTTGAGCTTGAGCATGCGCTTGAGACAGCAAGGGACCTCACGCTTCGGGCTATCGGGAGGTTCAAGCAAAGAGGAAAGGTGAGAATCCCTGACCGTAAAATGGATGTTGTGGCAGGTTTTAGCCACGAGACTATTAATTATATGCTGGGTGGGACCTTCCGGGGTTCCTACCGGCCTCTGAATGACAACATCATAAACGGCCGTATCCGAGGCGTTGGTGCGGTGGTTGGATGCGATAGCTGCCGGGTGGAGTCGGGAAGGGTAAGCACAACGGTGGTCAAGGAACTAATTGCCAACAATGTGCTTGTACTGGTGACCGGGTGCGTGGCAACGTCATGCGGCCGAGAAGGACTCCTGAGACCGGAAGCAGCAGAACTGGCAGGTCCTGGCCTTAAAGAGGTTTGCGAGACTGTTGGCATGCCGCCTGTATTGCACATGGGTTCTTGCGTGGACAACAGCAGAATCCTTATTGCGGCTACAGAGATTGTCAAGGAAGGGGGACTTGGCGACGATATCAGCCAGGTTCCTGCTGCCGGCTGCGCTCCGGAGTGGATGAGTGAAAAGGCCATAGCGATTGGTCAGTACTGTGTGGCCAGCGGCTTCTATGTGGTATTCGGCAGAACCTTTCCGACTGCGGGGAGCAAGGTGTTGACCGATTTTCTGTTTAAAGAAATCGAGGAGCTGTATGGCGGTATGTGGGCGGTTGAAGAAGATCCCACAGAGATGGCGCAGATGATGATCCGCCACATTGATAAAGCGCGAGAGGCCTTGGGAATACAGGAAAAGAAAGAAAGAGTCCTCTTTGATATGGCCATGAGGCAAGAACTTGACGCAGTGTGATTTCCTGCGCTGCAATTCCTATGGCTTGTTTGGTTGCCAAGTGATTTCACAGTAGGAGGAAGAGATGTCCAAGATCATTGCATCTGCTGCGATTAGAGGAGCTCACAGCATTGTAAACAGGGCGGGGAAGGATTACGAAGAGGCCCTTGAAAAATGGGGGCCTGACCAGAAGGTGGGATTTCCCAACACGGCCTATTATCTACCGGTCATTTATGGCATGCTCGGGATAGGTGTTGAAAAGATAGGGGATATGAAAGAGGTCATAGAGCGCTGTAGACTCCTATTGCCTCCTCTTGTAAGGGAGAAGATGCATTTGCCGTATCTTGGTCCTGTTTTGGATGCCGGTATGGCAACATTGTTTGCCGATGAGATTATTGAGGCGATTCGCTACCTCAAAGATCCCGGTTTTTACCTTACAGGTGAAGAAGTGACTGATAACCAAATCTGGCTTGGCGCCGCAGACGATGTCATATTGAGAAAGCGCGGTGTGGAATTTGTTGACGGAACAGCTCCAGGTTTTGCTGTTATTCTTGGATCTGCCCCAGATCCACAAAAGGCCAAAGATGTGGCTGAGGAGTTGCAGAAAAAAAACCTCTATGTGTTTATGCATGCGGATAATAAGGGGGTGCGTTTTTCAGAGCAGTTGGTCGAGGCCGGCGTGCAGGTGGGTTGGCCGACCCGTCTTGTCCCCTTTGGCCCAGATCCCACATCTGTTTGCTTTGCAGCCGGGTTTGCTGTTCGTGCGGCTATGTCGTTTGGGGGATTGAAGGCTGGAGAGTTCAGGAAGATACTTATTTATAACAAAGACCGTATCTTTGCCTTTGCCATGGCATTGGGTCTTGTGACGGATGAGTGGTATGCTCAGGCGGCTGGGGCCATTAACTTCGGGTTTCCGACTATTGCCGATACCCCGATTCCGGAGATTCTTCCTACTGGTGTATGTACATATGAGCATGTTGTATCCAATGTGCCATATGATCAGTTGGTTTCCAAGGCCATTGAGGTGAGGGGCCTTAAGGTCACTATTTCTGAGGTCCCGGTCCCCGTATCCTACGGTCCTGCCTTTGAGGGTGAGCGTGTTCGGAAGGATGATCTCTACCTGGAGTGCGGGGGAGGAAAAAGCAAGGCGGTGGAATGGGCCACTACGAAGGAGATGAATGAAGTAGAAGATGGGAAGATCGAATTATTTGGCCCTGATATCACAGATGTTGAAGCCGGATCAAGGTTGCCTTTGGCCATTGTTGCAGAGTTTGCCGGCAGGAAGATGCAAGACGACTTTGAACCTATATTGGAAAGACAGATCCATCACTTCATCAACTATGCCCAGGGCATGATGCACATTGGGCAAAGAGATATTGCCTGGGTCAGGATTGCAAAGGATGCCGTGGAAAAGGGTCTTGCGTTGAAGGATATCGGTTCCATACTTCACGCGAAGTTTCATGAAGACTTTGGCGCCATTTTTGACAAGGTCCAGGTGAAACTCTATACGGAAGACGAAAAAGTCAACGAGATATTAGAGTCGGCTAGAGGTGTCTATGCAATCCGTGATTCACGTATTGAAGGAATGACAGATGAAGGTACTGACACCTTTTACTCTTGTACGCTGTGTCAGTCTTTTGCGCCTAGCCATGTCTGCATTATCAGCCCTGAAAGAACAGGTCTGTGCGGGGCGTACAACTGGATGGATTGCAAGGCATCGAACGAGATTAATCCTACAGGTCCAAATCAGCCGGTGGACAAGGGCGAGTGCCTAGATCAGAAGTTAGGGCAGTGGAAGGGGTGTAATGATTTTCTGTTTAAAGCCTCTCGGGGCGCTCTGGATCATTATAATTTCTACAGCATTGTTCATGATCCGATGACCACTTGTGGATGTTGCGAGTGTATTGCCGCCATACTTCCATTATGTAACGGTATAATGACGGTGGATCGTGATTTCCGCGATATGACTCCTTGTGGGATGAAGTTTACTACCTTGGCGGGCACTATTGGTGGCGGTTTTAGTGCTCCGGGATTTGTTGGTCATGGCAAGTACAATATCACACAGAGGAAGTGGCTCAGCGGTGACGGTGGGATAAAGCGCCTTGTGTGGATGCCCAAACACTTAAAGGAAGAAATTGGGCCACGCCTGAAAAAGGAGGCAGAGGAGATGGGAGTTCCCGGTCTTCTTGATATGATCGCCGATGAGACTGTGGGAACTTCTGAAGAGGAGATCTTGCCTTTCCTTCAGGAAAAGGGCCATCCGGCGCTTTCCATGGACCCATTGTTGTAATTCCGGAGGGTTCAAGGAGTCGGGGGTTCAAAGATTCGAGTGTAATACAAAAGAGTCATGTTAGTGCCAATAAAGTCGTTGAAAAAATAGACACTTGAATCCTAGACCCCTTGCATTTTTCTAAGGCGAAAGCCGCAATCCTTGGACGCTTGTTTAAATTTTCACAGACTGTTTTTGCGAGAATATTCTTATGCGGAAAAGCAATAAGAGTTCGGCTAATTACCCGCCTTGTAAGTACGCCTGCCCTATCCTGACCGATGTCCGAGAATATGTTCAACTGATTGCTGAGAGGAAGTTTACCGATGCGTTTGCCTCGATAAGAAGGCAAAATCCTTTACCACGCGTATGTGGTCGTATCTGTACGCATCCATGCGAAACGGCTTGCAAGCGAGGTCAGGTGGAAGAGCCTATTGCCATTGCTTCATTGAAGCGTTTTGCTGCTGATGGTTTATGGGCTGACCAGTACAAGGCTGCCTTGGCTATTGAATCAACAGGTCACAAGGTAGCGATAGTCGGCTCCGGCCCGGCAGGTCTTGCAGTGGCCCACGATCTTGCCCTCCTTGGACACAGTGTCACCATCTTTGAGGCATTGCCGGTTGCAGGTGGTATGTTAAGAGTCGGTGTGCCCGAGTATCGTCTCCCCAAAGATGTAGTAGCCGCGGAGATTGAAGCAATTGTTGCCCTTGGCGTGGAGGTGAAGACAGGGGTCAAGATTGGCAAAGATATCAAGCTTTCAAAACTTTCCGAGCAGGGATTTCAGGCCGTGTTTTTAGCCATTGGGGCGCATAAGGATCGAAAGCTCGGCATTGCCGGCGAGGATGAGCTGGAAGGGGTTGTTTCAGCCGTTTCATTCTTGCGAGCAGTTAATTTGGGAGAAAGTCCCCAGGTCGGCAAGCAGGTGGCTGTAGTAGGTGGCGGGAACACAGCCATTGATTCAGCGCGAAGTCTACTACGTATGGGCGCTAAGGTTGTAAGCGTTGTGTATCGCAGATCAAAAGAAGAGATGCCGGCGGCTGAAGAGGAGATCGAAGAGGCAATCCATGAAGGTGTTAAGATGGCCTATCTGACCTCTCCCGTTAAAATCTTTGGGGAAGATGGGAGGGTTTCCGCCCTAAAATGCATCAAAAATGAGTTAGGCAAACCAGATGCCGGTGGTCGGAGAAGGCCGGAGCCGGTTTCCGGATCTGAATTCAGCCTCGATGTAGATATGGTGGTTTGTGCAGTTGGTCAGGCCCCGGAGTCGTCTTTGTTTGCTGATGAGCTTAAGCTTTCTGAGACAGGAGAGCGGATCTATGTGGAGGCCTCCGGCAGCTTGGCAACCTCTCTGCCGGCTATTTTTGCCGGTGGTGATGCGGTTACAGGGCCTGCCACGGCCATAGAGGCAATTGCTGCGGGCAAACAAGCAGCGGTGTCGATAGATCTATATTTGAGAAGTAAGGAACTCCCGAGTGTTGAGAAGGACAAAAGAGAAGAGACTCAGGCTCTTCCTTCTACAGTGATTGAAAGGACCAGGAGTTTTTCTAGGCCAAGCAAAATCAATCTTTCGGTGGACGATCGACTCAAGGGTTTTGATGAGGTAGAGGCTTGCCTTTCTGAGGACCGTGCCACACAAGAGGCCTTAAGGTGTTTGCACTGTTATCTTGGTGCGAAGGTGGACGAAGAAAGGTGTATCTCGTGCTTGACTTGTGTCCGCGCTTGTCCGTTAGGTGTGCCAACTGTAAGTAAGATGGGAGAGATCTCTATAGACAGTTTTGCCTGTCAGGCTTGTGGGATTTGTGTGCTGGAATGTCCTGTCCAGGCGATTGACATTGACCTGGATTCACGCGCCAAAATCTTTAAACAGATGGAAACGGCTATGGCCGGGGTGCAAGGCCAGCGTCCTTTAATCGTGGGATTTTTTGACTTCCACGGAAACTTTGGTGCTGGAGACATTGAAAGCTTGAGGCGAGATTATCCAAATATTGTTCCAGTAATGGTCTTCGGCGTGAGAAGGATTGATACTGTTGATATCTTTAAGGCCTTTGCGCTGGGTGCAGACGGGGTATTTATTGCCAGGTGCCCTAGTGATAATGATCCTTTCCTGGAGATAACTGATAGGATTGATAGGCGTGTGAGTTATGCGGGGCGCCTGCTTGAGGCTTGCGGCAAGAAGAAGGAGCAGCTTGATATTTGTAATATGCCCAAGGAAGGGCTTGTTGAAAAGGAGTGGGTTGATGCGTTGATAGGAAAAATTAAGGGGATGAGCTGATAGGGCCTCAATTCTTTTATAGGCCTCAAGTGATATATTTAGTGTAAAGGAACTAGGTTAATGATTACAGTAGAACAAAAGAAGATTGAAGAGATCAATACTATGACCAAAGACTATAGTTGTCTTTTGGTGTTGGGATGTGAAATGTGTGCTGCCATCTCTTTTGCCGGAGGTAAACGGCAGGTCGCAGAGTTGGCTGCTGCCATTCGTCTTTCCAGGAAAGGCTCGGGAGAGGAAGGGGAGGTCTTCGAAGAGAGTGTTGCCAGGCAGTGTGAACCTGAATTTATAGATCTTGTAAAAGATAAGGTGGCTGACTGTGATGCCGTCCTGTCTTTAGCCTGTGGGGCGGGTGTTCAGCTAATGGCAGAGAGGTTTTCTGATAAGGTTCTTTTGCCGGGTTGCAACACCACGTTTTTAGGGGTAACCGAGGAGTTGGGCGTATGGTCGGAGCGCTGTGTTGGGTGTGGAAGTTGTGTCCTGGATAAAACGGCCGGTTTATGTCCTATTGCCAGATGTTCAAAGCAGCTTCTCAATGGTCCTTGCGGTGGGTCTATGAAAGGAAAATGTGAGATCAGCAAGGATGTGGACTGTGTGTGGCAGCTGATCATTGACCGACTGAGCCGAGTAAACCAATTGGATAAATTGGAAGAGATCTTTCCCGTAAAGGACTGGACACCTGCCGGTCATGGAGGACCCAGAAAGCTCGTCAGAGAGGATCTTAAATCATGAAATCAGGCAGCAATTTGGAAAGGATTTTGGAAAGTGGCCAGTTTGCCGTTACCGCTGAAGCAGGGCCTCCCAAGGGGACTTCGTCTAAGGTTGTCCAGAGAAAGGGAGAGCTCTTAAAATTTTGTTGTGACGCCTTAAACGTAACAGACAATCAAACAGCCATCGTGCGAATGTCCAGTCTGAGCGGGTGCGTCTTGTTGAAGGAACTGGGTGTAGAGCCCATTCTGCAAATGGTTGTAAGAGACCGAAATCGTTTGGCCTTGCAAAGTGATATTCTGGGAGCAGCTGCGCTGGGGATTGGTAATATGCTTTGCCTTTCCGGAGATCATCAGAAATTTGGCAATCATCCTACGGCAAAAGGGGTATATGATATCGACTCGATTCAGTTTATCCGGATGGTCAAGGAGATGCGCGATGAACACAAGTTCTTAAATGGTGAGGAGATCTCAGGAGATGTGCCGTTATTTATTGGGGCTGCCGCCAATCCTTTTGCCGATCCCTTTGAATTTCGTGTAACCCGCTTAGCCAAGAAAATAAGAGCCGGCGCCGATTTTATACAAACCCAAGGCATTTTTGACATGTCTAAGTTTGCGGAGTGGATGAAGGGGGTTAGAGACCGAGGGCTTCACAAAAAAACATACATCCTTGCAGGGTTGATACCAATAAAATCCGTAGGTATGGCCAGGTATATGCGAAACAATGTCTCTGGTTTGGACGTACCACAAGACGTTGTTGACAGGATGGCCAATTCGAAGGATCCCAAGGCAGAAGGTGTAAAGATATGCCTTGAGACTATTGAACAACTCAAGGAGATAGAAGGAATCCAAGGTATCCATATTATGGCAGTAGCCTGGGAGGACATTGTTCCGCGCTTGGTGGCACAGGCCGGCTTAATGCCCAGGCCGATTGTGTAGCAGTTGCCGGTAGCCAGTTTCCAGTTGCCAGCCGGTGACCGAAAACTGTCAACCGGCAACTGACAACTGACAACTGAAAAGGAGTAGATCATGGGAACAAGCGCCAAAATCCTGGTGGTTGATGATGATCCCGATATGCGGGAAACATTACAGATGATCTTGGAGTCGGGAGGCTATACGGTTGTCCTGGCCGAAGATGGAGAGCAGTGTCTGGCCGTGTTGAAAGAAGAACGTCCGGATATGCTGATTCTCGACCTCCTAATGCCGAAGATGGATGGTTTTGAGGTCTGCAAGGCCCTCAAGGACCCGCGGCTTGCCAAGTATGCAGATATACCTATCGTTATCCTAAGTTCGGTCCAAGAAGACGTCAGCCAACGCCGTTATGAACTCGAAACGGGTGTTCAACTTGATGTGGATGATTATGTGGAAAAGCCGGTTGAAGGAAGCGTCTTACTCAGAAGGGTAGGAAGGATCATTAAACGGGTTGGTAAGTAGTCATAGGAGATACCATGAAAAGAATAGTATTGGTAGATGACGATGCGGATTTTTGTGAAGCAACAGGGCTTCTTCTGGAGAGTAAGGGCTACGAGGTTGTCTTTGCCCACGATGGCAAGGAGGGTCTTAAAAAGATTCGAGCTGAGAAACCGGATCTGGTGATCTTGGATGTAATGATGCCCGAAATGAACGGTTATGACGTGTGCGTTGTGCTCAAAGAAGATGAAGAGCTGAGCAAAATCCCGGTTATTCTTTTGACGGCCGTAGACCAAGCCTTTTTCCGGACCACTTATACGAAGCACATGGGTCTTATGACGGAAGCGGACGATTATGTTGCCAAGCCGGTTGGTTCCGAAGAGCTTGTAAACCGCGTGGAATCCTTTCTAAACAGGGATTAGCCGATCTATGTTGATTAAGCCTAGTATAAACATTTTGGTGGTCGATGATGACATAGCCGTCATGCAGAAATGCCGGGAGCTTCTTCTGAATGAGGGGCACTGGGTTCGTACCGCTGAATCGGTGGAAGAAGCGCTTGATATTATTCAGAGACAGCCGGCAGACGCAGACCTCATACTCCTTTCCCTTGAATTTGCCATGGACGGGAGCTTGACGCTGATTGAGACATTGCAAAAGGCGATGCGTGAACCATTGATTATTGGCATTTCGACTGATTGTGATGAAGAGGCGTTTGAGGCCATCGAAGCCGGGGCCTATGACTGTATACGGAGGAATTTTACCGATGCCGGCTTTTGGGTGAAGATGAATCGTGCTTTGGAGACCTATAGGCTGAGACGCCAGTTGGGGGTATTGAAAAGGGAAAGACAAGCCGCTTTGACCAAAAGCAAGGTGGGTCACGATGAAAACCTCATGGCCATTTTAAACAGCTTGACTGATGGTCTTATAGTAACGGATTGGCAAGCAAATATTGTATTGTTTAACAAAGTGGCCGGTCGCCTGTTTGACTTAAAAGAGGGAAAGGTTTTGGGTAAGCCTGTTTCTGAGTGTATAGCATCTGATGAGTTGTTATCTTTTCTGATACGCGCTGTAAAGGCTGACAGCTCTCTTGCTACACTTATGGCAGGAGAGGAACCTGTTATTAGAGTTGGGGATAAAACGCTTCAGACTCACGTCGATCCTGTGATGAGTGAGGCCGGAACAGTGATTGGGGCGGTAGCCTTATGTCATGATGTTACTACGGTTGCTGCTATGGATAAACTTAGGTCAGATTTTCTGTCAATGGTTTCCCATGAACTCAAGGCGCCATTGAGTTCATTGCTTATGCAAATTTCGGTAGTCAATGACGGGCTGGCGGGGGAATTGACCGAAAAACAATCAAATCTTCTTTCCAAGGCTAAGGAGAAGACGAAGGGTATGATTACATTGGTCAATGACCTATTGGACTACCGGCGCATTCAAGAAGGAAAATCGATACAGAAGATAGAAAGCCTGGACCTAGGAGAGATTTTAGAACGAACCATTGAATTGATGCGCCCCTCAGCACAGGACAAGCATGTTACAATGACAAGTAAGATTGTTGATGGATTGCCTGCCTTTAATGGCGACAGAGGTGGTATACAGGCCATCTTTATCAACCTGATTAGTAATGCGATCAAATATACACCCACGGGAGGTAGTGTGAACGTTTCCCTGGAAGAGGCAGGCAAGGATATACGATTCAAGATCGTAGATAACGGTATGGGGATTTCCCCCGATGACCTTGATCGCATTTTTGAGAGGTTTTATCGTATTAAGACGGAACAAACCAGAAGCATAGCAGGCTCCGGGCTTGGTTTGTCGATTGTAAAGGGGATTGTTGATGCTCATAATGGTACAGTCCATGTAGAAAGTAAGGTTGGAAAAGGGACTACGTTTATAGTGTCATTGCCCACACAAGAGTAGATTTGAGAATATAGAAGCACAATTATGCCAAATAGCAGACAAAACAATTTAACAGAACATCCCCCGTGCAAATTGGCCTGCCCTATCCTGACCGATGTCCGAGAATATGTTCAACTGATTGCTGAGAGGAAGTTTACCGATGCGTTTGCCTC